>DATEFR010000655.1:0-25101 GCA_035280545.1 Burkholderiaceae bacterium
GCGGCGACCGTCCCCGCATGACGATGGCGAAAGACCCCTACCGGTACTTCCGAATCGAGGCGCGCGAGCTGCTCGAGCAGCTTGGCCAGGGCGCACTCGAGCTCGACAAGGGCGTGAGCGGCGCGAACCTCGTTCCGCAACTGCTGCGCCAAGCGCACACGCTCAAGGGCGCGGCGCGCGTGGTCAGACAACCCGACATAGCCAATCACGCGCATGCCATCGAAGAGGCGCTGACGCCGTGGCGCGACGCCTCCGACACGGTGCCGCGGAGCAACATCGATGCCGTGCTCGCGCGGCTGGACGAGATCACCGCCCGCCTGGCCACGCTGTCGCCAGCGCCCGAGGCCGAAGCACCCGCGGGGCGCGGTGCGCTGCCCGAGGAGACGCTGCGCACCGTGCGGGCCGATGTGACCGAGATGGACGCGTTGCTCGGTGGCGTGGCGCAGACGCATGCGCAGGTCACCGCGTCGCGCCGACACCGTGAAAGCCTCGCGCAGCTGCGCACGCTTGCGCAGCGTCTCGTGGTGCAGCTCGGCACGCGCGCGGCGAGCAGCTCGGCCAACGGCACGCGCAAGACGCTGGCGCTGGCCGAAGAGCTGAGCGACGGCCTGGGCCATTGCGCGCGGGGCTTCGCCGTGTCGCTCGAGCAGATGGATCGCGAGCTGCGCCATCTGCGCGACGCCACCGAGCAGCTGCGTCTGATGCCCGCCGGCACGCTGTTCACGACGCTCGAGCGCAGCGCGCGCGATGCCGCGCAGTCGCTCGGCAAGCGCGTGCTTTTCGACGGCCGCGGCGGCGACGTCCGCCTCGATGCACCGGTGCTCGGCGCGGTGCAGAAAGCGCTCGTGCAACTCGTGCGCAACGCCGTCGCGCACGGCATCGAGGGCACGACCGAGCGGCTGGCGAAGGGCAAGCCGCCCGAGGGACGCATCACGCTCGAGGTGCTGCGCCGCGGGCGGCGTGTCAGCTTCCGCTGCAGCGATGATGGCGCCGGCGTCGATGTCGATGCAGTGCGACGCGCGGCTCAGCGCAAGGGCTTGCTCGAGGCGAAAGCGCAGTCACTCGATGCGCAGGCACTGCTGGCGCTGCTGCTGCGCGGCGGCCTGAGTACTGCCAACGCCGTGAACGAGGTGGCCGGGCGCGGCATCGGGCTGGACGTGGTGCGCGAGGTGGCCGAGCGTCTGGGCGGAGAGGTCACGGTGAACTCCGCGCCGGGTCGAGGCACCGCGATGACACTGACAGTTCCGCTGTCCATCGCCTCGCTGGACGCGCTGATCATGGAAGCCGGCGGCACGAGCGCGGCGATACCGTTCGACGCGGTGCGGCGCACGCTGCGCCTGCACCCCGCGCAGATCGCCCGCAGTGCGCAGGGCGACAGCATCGTCTTCGATGATCGCACCATTCCTTTCGTGCCGCTGGCACGCGTGCTCGATGCCAGGGCGGCGGGGTTCGACGGCGGCGCGCTGTCGGCGGTGGTCGTCGAGGGTGCCGGGGCATTGGCGGCGATCGGCGTCGAGCGCCTGCGCGCGACGGCGAAGATCGTGCTGCGTCCGCTGCCGGAACTCGCCCCGCCGTGCCCCGTGGTCGCCGGGGCGTCGCTCGATGTGGAAGGTCACCCGCGGCTGGTGCTCGACCCCGACGGCCTGGTGCTTCGTGCGCAGCGCGCCGGCGCGCCCGTGCCGCCGCCGCAGCGCGAACGCGCGCCGGTGCTGGTGATTGACGACTCGCTGACCACGCGCATGCTCGAGCAAAGCATTCTCGAATCGGCGGGCTACGAGGTGCATGCGGTGGTGTCGGCCGAAGACGCGCTGGAGCAAGCGCGACGCCAGACCTATGCGCTGTTCCTCGTCGACGTCGAAATGCCGGGCATGGACGGCTTTTCGTTCATCGAACGTACGCGTGCCGACCCGACGCTGCGCGAAGTGCCGGCGATCCTCGTCACCTCGCGCTCCTCCGTCGAGGACAAGCGGCGCGGCCGCGATGTGGGCGCGCAGGGCTACGTCGTCAAGAGCGAATTCGCGCAGGCGGAGTTTCTCGACCGCGTGCGGCAGCTGGTGAACACGACCGAGGCGTTGAAATGACCCGATGCCATGCGGTCACCGGGGCGGAGCGTCGGCCGTGATCCGCGTGCTTGTCGTCGAAGACTCCTTGACGGTGCGCCGGCGGCTGTGCGACGTGCTGGCCGGCGACGCGCAGCTCGAGGTCGTCGGCGAGGCCGAGAACGGCAAGCAGGCCATCGAGCTGTGCCAGGCGCTGAAGCCGGACGTGGTGACGATGGACATGATGCTGCCGGTGATGACCGGGTTGGCCGCCACCGAGTACATCATGGCCTACTGCCCGACGCCGATCCTCGTGGTCTCGTCATCGCTGCAGCGCGGCGAGCTGTTCCGCACCTATGATGCGCTGGCCGCCGGCGCGGTGGATGTCCTCGAAAAGCCCGACGGCCGCGAGCCCGACGGGCCATGGGAGCAGCGCCTGGTGGCCAGCGTGAAGATGGTCTCGCGCATCCGCGTGATCACCCGTTGGCACGCGCGCCCGGGTGCGCAACCGCAGCCGCGCGCAGCGATGCCCATGGGAGCGCCACCCGCGCAACGTCCGCCCTGCGCCGTGATCGGCATCGGCGCCTCCACGGGCGGGCCGAGCGCCATCGTGCAGGTGCTGCAGGACTTGCCCGCGCGGTTGCGCGTACCGGTGCTGTTGGTGTTGCATATCAACGAGCCCTTTGGCGCCGCGTTCGCCGAGTGGCTGGACGCGCGGACGCCGCGTCGCGTGGCGTACGCGAAAGACGGCGAACCCCTCGCAGGCGCCGCGGGCCGCGTGCTGATGGCGCCGCCCGATCATCATCTGCGGCTGCAGGGCAACCGGCTGCGCATCACGCGCGATGCCGAGCGGCACAGCTGCCGCCCGTCGGTCGACGTGCTCTTCGAATCGATGGCGCAACACCAGGCCGCCGCGGCCGCCTGCCTGCTCACCGGCATGGGCCGCGACGGCGCGGCCGGTCTGCTGGCGATGCGCCAGGCGGGCGGCTTCACCATCGCGCAGGACGAGGCGAGCTGCGTCGTCTACGGCATGCCGCGCGAGGCGGCGCTGCTCGGCGCGGCCGACGCCATCCTGCCGTTGGACGAGATCGGCGCAGCGCTGGCGGCAGTGGCCGGGGAGACGCAGCCATGATCGAGAGCGTGCTGATCGTCGACGACAGCCTCACGGTGCGCATGGACCTGCAGGAAGCCTTCGAAACCGCGGGCTTCGATGTACGCAGTTGCGGCACGATGGCCGCGGCCCAGGCGTTGCTCGAGCAGCGGCGCGCCGATGTGCTGGTGTTGGACGTGCTGCTGCCCGATGGCGATGGCATCGAGTTGCTCAAGGACGTGCGCGCGCAGGCTTCCCAGGCAAGCGCCGTGGTGCTGATGCTCTCGACCGAAGCCGAGGTCGAGGCACGGGTGCGCGGATTGCGCACCGGTGCCGACGAATACGTGGGCAAGCCGTACGACACGGGCTATGTGGTGGCCAAGGCGCGCGAGCTGCTGCGATTGCAGCGAATCGAGGCCGACGCGGAGCGCCGTATCGGGCCCACCACGATCCTGGTGATCGACGACAGCCCGACGTTTCGCGAAGCGTTGCGTGATGCACTGGAGCAAGCGGGCTACGCGGTGGCGATGGCGGGCACCGGCGAGGAGGGACTGCGCGCCGCCGCTTCGGTCCGGCCCGGCGCGGTCGTCGTCGACAGCGTGCTGCCCGGGATCGACGGCGCTACCGTGATTCGGCGCTTGCGGCTCGATGCGGCGCTTCGTGGTGTGCCCTGCATGCTGCTCACGGCGCAGAGCGACCGCGACGCCGAACTGCAGGCCTTGGAAGCCGGCGCCGACCTCTTCGTGCGCAAGGAGGAGGACACGCAAGTCATCCTCGCGCGCCTCGCGGTGGCCTTGCGCAGCGCCGCGGCGTCTGCGGCGAGCCATACCGCCAGCCTGCTGGGTCCCAAGAAGGTCCTCGCGGTGGATGACAGTGCGACCTGGCTTGCCGAGCTCGCGGCGACCTTGCGTGCTGAAGGCTACGACGTGGTGTCGGCACGCTCCGGGGAGGAGGCGCTGGAGCTCGTGGCCGTGCAGGCGATGGATTGCATCCTGCTTGACCTGATGATGCCCGGCTTGGGCGGCCGCGAGACCTGCCGGCGCATCAAGGCGATGCCCGCGACGCGCGACATCCCGCTCATCCTGTTGACCGCGATGGAGGATCGCGGCGCGATGCTCGAGGGCCTGGACGCGGGGGCGGACGACTACATCCAGAAGTCCGCCGAGTTCGAGGTGCTCAAGGCGCGCGTGCGCGCGCAGATCCGGCGCAAACAATTTGAGGACGAAAGCCGGCGTGTCCGCGCGGAACTGGCCAACGCGGAACTGGAAGCGGCTCATGCGCGCTCCGCGCAAGCCCTCGCCGAGAGTCGCGCCGGGTTGCTCGCCCAGCTCGAGCAGAAGAACCGCGTGCTGGAGGCCACCAACGCCGAGCTGCAGGCGCGACAGTTCGAGATCGCACAGACCAATCTCGAGCTGACCGCGGCGAGCAAGGCCAAGAGCGAGTTCCTTTCGACGATGTCGCACGAGCTGCGAACACCGTTGAACGCGATCATCGGGTTCTCGGATCTTCTGCGCGACGGGCTCGCCGGCACGTTGACGCCGCAGCAGCAGGAGTTCGTCAACTACATCCGCGACGGTGGCGGCCACTTGCTGGAGTTGATCAACGAGATTCTCGACCTGTCGAAGATCGAGGCGGGGCGCGTCGAGATCGACCCGGAGCCGGTCGATCTCGACACCCTGCTGAGAGAGGCCCTGACGGTCGTGGGTGAGCGTGCGCGTGCGCACGGGGTTTGCCTCGAAACCCACGGCCTCGGCACCTCGCAACCGCTCAACGTCGATCGCCGGCGCCTCAAGCAGATCATCTACAACCTCCTGTCGAACGCGGTGAAGTTCACCCCTGACGGCGGCAATGTCTCGGTGCATGCGAGCCTTGTCGATCGACGTCAGGCATCCAGCGGGCTGCCGGGCTTCAGCGCTGGCATGCGCCTGGCGCTGCCGGACAACCTCTACCAGTCGTTCGTGCAGATCTGCGTGTCGGACTCCGGTGTCGGCATCGCGCGCGGAGACATGGACCGGCTGTTCACGGCGTTCTCGCAGATCAAGAATCCCCTGTCGCGAACCATCGAGGGCACAGGGCTGGGCTTGGTGACGGTCGCACGCCTTGCGCAATTGCACGGCGGGACAGTGGCCGTCACGAGTGAGCCAGGGCGCGGCAGCTGCTTCACGCTGTGGCTGCCGTGGCAAGTCGACGCGGTCGTGACGGCCGCCCCGCCCACGCTCGACAAGCCCATGGCACTCGTGGTCGAGGACGACTCCACGGCCACCGAGCTCATGCGCATCCAACTTGAGGCCGCAGGCTTTGAGGTCCAACACTCCGCCTCGGCCGAAGCCGCCATGCAGATGGCCAGCAATTGCACGCCGGATCTCATCACCCTGGATATCAGGCTTCCCGGCATGGACGGCTGGAGTTTCCTGAGCGCCATCAAGAGCGTGCCGAAGTGGGCCGACATCCCGGTGGTCGTCGTGTCCTTTGTGGCCAATCGGGAGGTCGGACTGTCGCTGGGGGCCGCTGGGGTCATGCAAAAGCCGGTCAACCGACATGAGTTCATCCGTGAGTTGGACTTGCTCGGCTTCAAGCCGACACCGGCGCGTCAGGTCACCGTGCTCGTCGTCGACGACGACCCGAGCGCAGTCGAGCTCATGACCGCGTACCTCAGCCAACCGGGGTACCAGACGCTACGGGCTTTCGGCGGGCAGGAGGGCATCGATCTGGCCATGCGTCATCTCCCGGATCTCGTGGTGCTGGACCTGCTGATGCCCGACATCGGCGGCATCGAGGTCGTCGAGGCCCTCAAGCTGAATCCACAGACCGCCGAGATCCCGGTGATCATCGTGACCGCCAAGGAGTTCAGCGACGAAGACCGCATGCAACTCAGCGAGCATGTCCTGAGCGTGGTCAGCAAGGCAGATCTGAGCGGGCGCCGCTTCATCAGCGAAGTGCGAAGAGCCTGCGGCAAGGCCTTGCCGGTCAATTCGCCGGGGTGAATGTCGGCAAATGCCGAACCCCATATGGACGCCAGCCACCCAGGTTTAGGGATCCCGGACAACCCTGGAACCCCGCGCCAGGCCAGTGGCGAGGCCCCGCCGAACCGCGCTAACACATCGCACGCTGCAGAGCGATCGCGAGGGCGTGGCTGCGACGTAGGCTAGGCGGCGGGTAACCGCGCCCGTCATGCCCGCTCGCCGCTGATGTAGTGCGCCAGCTGCTCGATGACGAATTGCTGGTCGGTGATGATCTGCTTGACCAGGTCGCCGATGGACACCATGCCGATGAGCCGAGTACCGTCCATTACCGGCAAGTGGCGAAGGCGGTTCTCTGTCATCAGCGCCATGCATCCCTCGCTCGTGCGATCAGCGCGTGTGGGTTGGCAGAAAGCCTGCGTGGCCATGGCTAACAAGAACGCTCGCATCCTGTGGGCGGTGATGACACGCGAAGAGGGATTCGACCCTAAACACGTCAGCATCCAGCCGCAGGCCAAGCAGGCGGCCCAGCAACTCGTCGCGACCGCACCGCTCAGCTTGGCAACGTGAACAGTCTGGGGTCCCATTGCAAAGCACGACAACAGACCGTTTGTAGATGTGCAGCCTGTACTCTGTCGCCACTGCAGCTTCGCCTCACCGTCGTCGCCGCTGGATCGAAAGCTCCCACGAAATTCGAAACCCAATTCAGGCTTGGCAGGGAGAGGAAGTCCTTGTAGAGCGGTTTAGTCCCCTGGCCGAGTCGAGCCTCTAACCAGTGCGGCTTCGGCGCCGACGGTGGACGAGACCGACTGCGAACAAGCCGGCCGCTAGCAGGGCGTATGTCGACGGTTCCGGAACCGGCGCCGTAGGCGGGCCGTTCTCAAGCGGAAGCACTGGCACTTCAGAGTTGTAGCGGATGCTCACGACGTTCCACGCGCTCTGAACTTCGTTGTTGAACGTCTCCAAATCCACGGCAAAGCGGCCCAAGCTACCGTCGGGGTTGTAGGCGAAGTCCAGGATGTTGAACCAGCCCGTGCCGCCTGGCGCACTGCCGCTGCTATTGAGGAACAGGTAGGGAGTTTCGTCTCGAGTGGTATCCGCGTTGTCGTACAGACCCAGGTGAAATGGCTCGTTGTTGGGCGTACCAATGTCAACGGTCCAGAAGATGCCTGGCACCGCCACCACCCAGAAGTTGACGTATCCGACGGCGCCGAATGTGCGGGCGTCGAAACGCTGCGTGCCGGCGGCGAAGTACGAAACTCCACTCACCAGGTCGTCCGGGTTCGGAGGCGGGTTCCACACCGAAATGACAGTCTGGGGTTCGGCATGCACGGTCGGTGCGAAGCCCGCATCAAGCGGGCTTTGTCGTTCATGGGGCTCTGTGACGAGGTCTGTGTCGCGTCACAGAAATGGGCCGTGAGGTTGAAAGAGATCGAGTCACGGTTGAACGCGACTATCCTATCGTCGTGAACCGTTCGATTGAGTTCGGCCCCGCACTCCCGCTTCGACGGAACTGGCGAGCGTCACTGGCTAACTGAAAGCGCAACTTCACGAACGACCGGTCTGGGCGTCTCTGTGCGGGTCAGCAAGTCCAAGGGGTTGCGATCCACCTCGCCACCCATCCGCAGCACGTGGCTGTAGATTGCGATCGTCGTCACATCGGCAGGGCTCAGGAGTTCATGCAGGGTTCGGATGTTGCCGCCCGCATTTGGTCGTGCATCGCAAGTCTGTGCCTCAGCGTGTGAAGCCTGGCTGGCTTCGCGACGCCAGCGTCTCGCACCGCCCGTAAGAAGGTTCGCAAAGCAGTCGCTATCCAAGCACCTTGCTGTACAGGAAGAGCAGCGCAGACAGTGCCTCCGATGGCTGGACGGCCAACAACTGGCGCTCCGCACCATCCATTTCAGCAGGACGTTTGAGCCGGTGAACTTTGTTCGCGCATTGGGCTGACATTGCATTGCTGAGAAGCACCATGAGTTGGGTTCGTTCTCCCTCGAGTCCTGCTCATGGGTAAGAATCCAGCACTTCCCGATCACCTACAACCTTCCATGCAGGTCGCCGTTCTCGACGACGATTCCCACCAGCTCGACTTCCTCTCCCATGCCGTTGAGGCCCTTGGATACGCCTGCCACCGCTTCAGCACCGGCGCTGCCTTGCTGCATGCACTGCAGCGCGCCACCTTCGACCTGCTGCTGATCGACTGGGAGCTGCCCGACATGACGGGCGTCGATGTGCTGCGTACCCTTCGCGCGAAACACCGAACGCACACCCCGGTCATCTTCGTGACCCATCGCGACGACGAACGTGATGTGGTGCAAGCGCTGCTGGCGGGCGCGGACGACTACGTCGTCAAGCCGGTGCGCGGTGCCGAACTGAAGGCGCGCATGCTGGCGCTGTTGAGACGTGTCTACCCGCGCGAGGACAGTGCCCTGCGGCATGGGGACTTCCTGCTGCAGCCGTCGTCGCGCACCACCCTCTACAACGGTCAGCCACTCGAACTCAAGCAGCGCGAGTTCGAGCTGGCGCACTGCCTGTTCACGCACCTGGGGCAGCTGTTGTCGCGCGCCTACCTGATGCAGACCGTGTGGGGCCGCGATGCCGACATCCCGAGCCGCACCCTGGACACGCACATCTCTGCGGTGCGCTCCAAGCTGGGCCTGCGGCCGGAGCGGGGGTATCGCCTGAGCGCTGTCTACGGCCACGGGTACCGACTCGAAACCGTCGCGACGGTCTCGCCGGCCGAGCCATCGATGGCGCACGGCGGCGCATGAGGCCGCTGATCCTCGCTTCGGTGATGGGCGCGATCCTCATCACCCACACAGCGCGCGCGCAGGAGCTCGTCCCCTACGACGTGCAGCGCGGCGAGTCGCTCTACGTCATCGCCGAGCGGCTCCTCGAGGACGCGCGGCGCTGGCCCGAAGTGGCACGGCTCAACCGCCTGTCATATCCCTCGCGATTGCAGCCGGGCCAGCGACTCCTGTTGCCGGCGTCGCTGCTCAAGGGCGCGGCGACGACGGCTCGCGTGGAGTACGCGCGCGGGCCCGTGAGCGCCGACGGCACGGCGCTTCGCATCGGCGATACGGTGGCCGAGGGTGCGGCGCTGGAGGTCGGCGCTCAGGGCTTCGTGAGCCTGCGGCTGCACGACGGGTCGCTGCTGCAGTTGCAGTCCAACAGCCGGTCGAGGCTGCTGCGCCTGCGCGACCTGCCCGTGGGGCAGAGGCGCAACACGTTGATCGAGCTCGACCAGGGCCGGGCCGATGCCACCGTGGCGCCGCAGGCTCGTGGCTCTCGTTTCGAGGTGAAGACGCCGCTGGCCACCGCCGGCGTGCGGGGGACGCGCTTCGGCGTATCGATGCCCGCTGACGCCAAGCGCACCACGGCGGACGTGCTGGAAGGGCGAGTCGACGTGCAGGGCGGCCGTGCCGTCGCGCCGGTGGCCGTAAACGCGGGCGAGGGTGCGGTGGTGCAGCGCAATGGCGCGCCGGTCCGCAGGCCGCTGTTGCCGGCGCCTGATCTGTCGAGCCTGCCGGAGCGGGTCGAGCGCCTGCCCGGCCCGCTGGCCGTGCAAGCGACCTTGGGTGCGGCACGCTACCGGGTGGAGATCGCGGAGGACGAGGCCTACACGCGCGTCCCGTGGTCGGCCGAAGGACCGTTGCCCCTCGTGCTCGACGGCCTGGCGGATGGTCGTTACCACGTGCGCGTGCGGGCGGTCGACCCCGATGACTTGCTGGGCGCCGAGGCCACCCGCGCGCTGTGGATCAAGACCACGCCGGTGCCGCCACTGGCCCACGCGCCCACGCCGGGCGAGATCGTCGCCCCCGATGTGGCGATCGTCTGCACCGAGGTGCCGCAGGTGCAGGCCTATCTGCTGCAGGTGGCAACCACGCCGCGCTTCGAGCCGTTGCTGCGCCAGGAGCAGAGCACCGGCCACTGCCGGTTCGAACTGCAGGCGCTGCCGGTCGGTGATCTGTACTGGCGCGTTGCATCGCTGGCGCCCGAGCGCGAGGGTGGTTTGGAGCGCGGCCCGTTCAGCGACCCCAGTCGCTTCGTCGTATTGCCGCTGCCAGTGGCGCCGCGCGCCGACGAGATCACGACCGACGGCCGGCAGGTCCATTGGGCCGCCGTGGAGGGATATCGCTACCGCGTGCAAGTGGCCACCGACACGAACTTCGGCACCGTCGTGCAGGATGAGGAGGTACGCGGCGACCGGCTGCAACTGTCGCTGCCGCCGCGCTGCACGCCCTATGCGCTGCGCCTGCAGGCCATCGATGCGAACGGCAAGCGGTCGGCCTTCTCGCCGGCGCGGCTGGTGGGCACCGAGGCCGTCCTTTGCAGCGGCGACGGCAGTCCGGTGCAGCAATCGGGTGGCGGGCCGGTGCAGTCGGGCCGTTGATGCGGCGGCGACTGCTCGTTCGCCGACTGCACCGCCTCTATCGCCGGCGACGGGCACCACTGGCGCTGCTGCTGTTCGCCGCGGCCATGGCGGCGTTGGGGGCCTTCAATGGTTTGGGCCGCATCGATGCCTTGATCGCCGACCGCCTGCTGGGCTGGAGCAGACGCAGCGTGCCGCCGGACATCGTGATCGTCGGCATCGACGACGCGAGCCTGGCCGCCATCGGCCGCTGGCCCTGGCCGCGCGCCGTGCATGCACGCCTGCTGGACGCGCTCGCCGATGCTGGTCCGCGCGCGGTGGGGCTGGACCTGATGTTCTCCGAGTCGGATCCACAGGGCGATGCCGCGCTGGCGGCAGCGATGCGGCGCAATGGTCGCGTGGTGTTGCCGTTGCGCATGGCGCCGCTGCAATCCGGCGATGCGATGGTCTCGCTGCCCGTGCCGCCACTGGCCGCCGCCGCGGCCGGGCTGGGGCATCTGCATGTGGAACTGGACACCGACGGCATTGCGCGCAGCGTCTTCCTCCGCGAAGGCTTCGGCGACGTGCCATGGGACCACTTCGCGTTGGCACTGTTGCGGGTCGCGGGCACGGCTCCTTCGATCGCGGACGCGCCGGCCGCCGGCGCCGTGCCTGCCGCGCCAGGCTGGTGGCGGCGCGATCAGCGCTACCTCATACCGTACGCCGGCCCGCCAGGCCATGTGCGCCGCGTGTCCTATCTGGACGTGCTCGAGGGCCGCGTGCCGCCCGCATCGTTGCGCGATGCGATCGTGCTGGTCGGCGCCACCGCCCCCGGGCTGATGGATGCCTACCCGACGCCGGTGTCCGGTCAGGATGCCCTGATGCCCGGTGTCGAAATCTCCGCGCAGGCGCTCGCGGCCTTGCGCGAGGGCCGTCGCCTGCGACCGGCCTCGCCGTGGGAGGCGGCGCTGCTCACGCTGGTGGCGCTGGTACTGGCGGCCGCGGCGCTGCGCTTCGCGCCGCCCCGCGTGGCGGTATGCGCCATGCTCGCACTGCTGCCCCTCACGGCGTGCGCCGCCTGGGCGCTGCAGCAGGCCGGCGTGCAATGGAAGCCCGCCGCGGCGCTGCTCGGGTTGCTGCTGCTGTATCCGCTGTGGAGCTGGCAGCGGCTCCAGGCCGCATTGACCTATCTGGAGCGCGAGTTCGAGCGCACGCGCCGGCAGTTGCCGCCCGACGAGCGCGAGCACCATCCCGCCCACGACGGCGACACGCTGGACCGCCGCATGGCCGCGCTTTCCGCCGCGGCCGCGCAGGTTCGCGCGCTGCAGCGGCAGCGCCAGGAGGCGCTGCATTTCCTCTCGCACGACCTGCGCGCGCCGCTGTCGGCCACGCTGGCGCTGATCGAGATGCAGGACGGCGCGGGCCACGCGCCGCCGCTTCCCGCGATCGAAGTGCACACGCGGCGTGCGCTTGCGCTGGCCGAGGGTTTCGTGCAACTGGCGCGCGCCGAGTCCGCACAGGGCTACCGCATGGAACTGCTGGACTTGCGCGATCCGTTGATCGAGGCGGTCGATGCCTGCTGGCCGCAGGCCCGCGCCGGCGGCGTGGCGTTGGCGAGCCAGGTACCGGAGCACGAATGCCTGGTGGCCGGGGACCGCGGGATGCTGACGCGTGCGCTGGTGAACCTGATCGACAACGCATTGAAGCATGGCAGCCGGTCCGGCACCGGCGTGCAAGGGCGGCTGCTGGTCGATGGGGCCGGGTGGCGCATCGAGGTGGCTGACCCGGGTCGAACGCTGCAGCCCGAGGCGGCCACGGAGCTGTTCATGCGGTTCCGCCGCGGCAGGACCGACGCGCGCGGTGCCGGCCTGGGCCTGGCCTTCGTGCAGGCGGTCGCGCAGCACCATGGCGGCCGCGCCGGCTGGCGCGCCGAGACGCCGGGCAACGTGTTCTTCATGGCGCTACCCGCGCACGGCGGGCCCTGACCCGCCTCCGTCCCGAACGTCAACAAACGTTAACGAATCTCGTCAGCGCAGTGACGGCGCCCCATCATCGCGGCCGCTGCGCATGCAACCCCGCGCGGCACACGAACACCGCGAGGAGGGAAGCATGAAGAAGGCGTTGGCTGCCGAGTTCATCGGCACGTTCTGGCTCGTCCTGGGAGGCTGCGGCAGCGCGGTACTCGCGGCGGCCTTTCCGCAACTGGGCATCGGCCTGCTTGGCGTATCGCTCGCCTTCGGCCTGAGTGTGCTGACGATGGCCTACGCCGTGGGTCCGGTCTCCGGCGGGCACTTCAACCCGGCCGTGTCGGTGGGGCTCTGGGTGGGCGGGCGCTTTCCTGCGTCGCGCCTGCTGCCCTACGTCGCGGTGCAGGTGCTGGGCGCCGTGGCGGCCGGCGGCGTTCTCGCACTCATCGCCACCGGCAAGCCGGGCTTTGATCTCGCGGCCAGTGGCTTTGCTTCCAATGGCTACGGCGAACACTCGCCGGGCGGGTATTCGCTGCAGGCTGCGCTGGTGATCGAGGTGGTGCTGACTGCCCTTTTCCTCGTGATCATCCTTGGCGCCACGGCCACGCGCAGCGTCGCTTCGCTCGCGCCGGTGGCGATCGGCCTCGCGCTCACGCTGATCCACCTGATCAGCATCCCGGTCACCAACACCTCGGTCAACCCGGCGCGCAGCACTGGCGTCGCGGTGTTCGTGGGCGGTTGGGCAGTCGAGCAACTGTGGATGTTCTGGGTCGCACCCATCGTGGGCGGCGCACTGGGGGCATTGCTGTATCGCGGCACGCTCTCTGAGGAATCTTCACGCATCTGACTGTTAAGAAATGTCAGTGTTTGTTATCGCTGTCATGGATTACCCGTAGAGTTCGCGTCGCCTGAAACGCCCGCCGATGGGCGTTCGCCAAGCCGGTACACCGGCTCAATCCCCTGCCGATTTTTTGTGTGCCCCGTGCCGGGCAGGGGATCGCTTTTGTCTTTGAGAACACACGATGCAGTTCGATCGCCTGTTGACTCGTTTTGCCCGCCGCGCGGGTTCCCTCAGCGCCGGCGTCGCCGCTCCCCTGATCCTGAGCTTGGCCTTCGCCGGCGCGGCCCACGCCCAACTGGTCGTCACCGGCTTGCCGGACAGTCCGGATCCGGTCGCCGCCGGAGGCACGGTGACCTACACCGTGGGCATCGGCGATGCGCTCGGCGCGCCGCGCAGCAACGTCACCCTGAACTTCGATATCCCGGCCGGTGGCCGCTACGCGGGCACCGGCACGCTGCCGGGCGGCGTGTCCTGCGGCGGCATGGCGCTGGACCAGGCGGGCCCCGGCACGGTCGCCTGCACCGGCATCAACGTGCCCGCGCTGGACACGGTGCAAGTGCCGCTGCGCGTGCGCACGCAGGCTGCCGGCACGATCACGGTCACCGCCTCCCTAGTCGGCGGCAGCTCGCAGAGCGAGACCACCACGGTCAACACCGGTGCCGACCTGCAGCTCGCGATCAATGCGCCGGCCAGCGCCGCGGCGGGCAGCACGCAGAGCGTGGTCCTCACGGTGACCAACGCCGGGCCGAATACCTCGCCTTCCTCCACGCTGAACTACAGCGTGCCGCCGGGCTTCGCGCTCAGCGCCACGCCGGGTGGCTGCTCGCTCTCGGGCAGCACGCTCAGCTGCAGCTTGGGCTCGATTGCCAATGGCGGCACGACCAGCGTCACGGTCAGCGGCGTGATCGGCGTGGGCGGCAACTCCACGCTCACGCACTCGGCCGACATCACCGGCACCGGCGGCGTGGGCGATGGTGACACGAGCAACAACGTGGCCAGTGCGAACACCGCGGTCAGCGCAGGCAGCAGCTTGTCGGTCACCAAGACCAAGTCGGTTGCCGACCCGGTGCAGACGGGCCAAAGCTTCAACTTCCAGTTCACCGCGCGCTACAGCGGCGACTTCCCCAGCGGCGTGCAGCTGCAGGACAACCTGCCCGCGAACTTCTGCGCGGTGGCACCGGCGACCTTCACCAGCGGTGCGTGGACCTGCACCGCCTCGAGCACCTGCCCGTCGGCCGGCGGCACGCTGAGCTGCACGCGCAGCGGGACCGGCAGCGCCGGCAGCAACGTCTCGCTGGGCACCATCACGGCGCCCGTGCAGGCGCTGTCCAGCGGCGCCGGCATCGTGAACACCGCGACCGTCAGCGCGACCGGGGTGAGCGCGGCCAACGGCTCGGTGAACACCACGGTGATCGACCCGGCCGCCGACCTGCGCGCCAACAAGGCCAAGAGCTGGCCGCAGGCGGCGGTGCCGGTGAACCAGGCCTTCAACTACACGATCTCGACCACCAACCTCGGCCCGAGCGCGATCCCGTCGACCGGCACGATCACGCTGACCGACACGGTGCCGGCCAACCTGCAGGTCAACAGCATCTCCCCGCCTGCGGGCTTCAGTTGCTCGTCCTCGGGCGGCAGCAGTTTCCCCCAGGCCGGTCCGGTGACCATCACCTGTACCAGCAGCAATGTCGCGCTGGCGGTCAACGGGACCACCAGCAACGTCACGATCAATGCGCAGGCCACCGCGGCCGGCGGCACGCTGACCAACCAGGTGTGCGTGAGCTCGGCCAACGCACCGGCCGACAACGTGCCCGCCAACGACTGCACCGGCGTGGGCGTGAACCCGCAGGCGAATGCCGCGCAGGCCGACGTGTCGGTGATCAAGCGCGTGGTCGGCATCGGCGACGCGCCGGGCAACCGGCAGGAGGCCGGCTCACCCATCGTCTGGGAGATCGAGGTCGTCAACGCCGGCCCGCAGCCGGCCACCAACGTGGCGGTGACCGACACCTTCAACAACGTCTTCAACGCGAACGCCAGCCAGTATTCGCTGAGCACCGCCGCCGGCGCTGCGACGCTGGGCAGCTGCAGCCTTGCAGCGTCGGGATCTGCGGTCTCGCTGAACAACTGCACGATCACCAGCCTGCCGGTTTGCACGGCGGGCGTGGACTGCCCGAAATACCAGGTGACGGTGCGCCACTTCGGCGACGGCACCTCGTCGGACGACCAGTTCACGGTGACCAACACCGCATTCGCGCTGGCGCAGAACGAGGCCGATCCCGACCTCACCAACAACAACTCGAACAACAACACGCCGACCAGCGCGTACTACATCGCGCGGACCGACGTGGCGGTGGCGAAGACCGACAACCCCGACCCGGTGTCGGCCGGTCAGCTGCTCACCTACACCATCACCGCGAGCAATCCGTCGGCCACCAGCGCCAGCCGCGCCTTCAACGTCAGCGTGAGCGATACGCTGCCGGCCGGCTTGGTGTTCCTGTCGGCCAGCGCCAGCGGCGGCGGCAGTTGCACCACCGCGCCCACCACGGGCAGCACGACCGGCGCGGGCAACAACTCGCTGGTCTGCGGCTGGAGTTCGATCGCGCGCGGTTCGCAGCAGACGGTGACCGTGCGGGTGCGCGCGAGCGCCGCGCTGGCCGCGGCGCTGGGCGGCAGCGGCTCCATCACGAACACGGTGACCGTGTCCACCACTACGCCCGAGATCAGCGGCGGCGCGGCCAACAACACGGCCACCCAGAGCACCGCCGTCAATGCGCCTTCGTACGATCTGATCGTCAACAAGACCGATGACGTCGATCCGGTGAACGTGGGCGACAACGTCACCTACACGATCACCGCAACGAACAACGGCGCATCCACGGCCGAGAACGTGGTGCTGACCGACACGCTGCCGTCGGGCGCCGGCGCGCCCACCTTCGTGGGCCTCGTGATGCCGCTGCCTTCGGGCGTGACCTGCGATACCTCCGCGGTCACCGTGGGCGTGGCCGGGGGAAGCATCAGCTGCTCCATCTCCAGCCTCGGCGGCACCGGCAGCGGCTCCACCGGCGAGACCAGCTCGGTGCAGGTGCGAGTGCGGCTGCAGGGTGCGGACAAAGGCACCTACACCAACGCCGCCTCGGTGCGCTTCGCCAACACGGCGCTGGACGCCTTCGACCCGCAGCCCAACAACAGCACGACCGAGCCCACGACCTTCCGCTTCAAGGCCGATGTGCAGCTCGTGGACAAGACCGCGGTGAGCAGCGGCACGGCCACGCCGCTGGCCAGCGTGGCGCAAGGCCAGGGCTTCGACTGGCTGGTGAACCTGCGCAACAACGGCCCCCAGGCCGCCGAGACCACCAGCTTCAGCGACACGCTGCCCGCCGGCCTGCAGCTCGCCGGCACGCCGGTGTTCACCGTGACCTCGGGCACGTTCACGCCCGCTGCTCCCAGCTGCACCGGCAGTTCCGGCGGCACGAGCACGACCTGCACGATCACCAGCATGCCCTCGGGCGGAACGGCGACCGTTCGAATCCCGGTGCAACTGGTGAGCAACCCGGCCAACGGCTCGGTGCTGACCAACACCGCGAGCATCGTCACCACCGGCTCAGGCGACACCAATGGCGGCGCCAGCCCCAGCGCTGGCAACAACTTCGGCAGCGGCACGATCACCGTGCAAACCTCGGTGCTCTCGGGCCGCGTGTTCGAAGACACCAACGGCAACGGCCAGGCCGACGCGGGCGAGCCCGGCATCGCGGGTGTGACGCTCACGCTCACCGGCACCGACAGCCTCGGCAACGCCGTCACGCGCACGACCACGAGTGACGCGTCAGGCAACTGGAGCTTTTCGGTTCCCGCGGGCAACTACAGCGTCACCGAAACTCAGCCCGGCGCGTTCCTGCCCGGCATCACGCGCGCTGGCACGGCCAGCGGCGTGGGCAGCAGCGCCGGCACCGTGCCCGGCAGCGGCGCGGGCGTCACCAGCGGCCCCAGCGGCTCGAACGCCAACATCATCCAGAACGTGGTGCTGGGTACCGGCGGCAGCTCCACCAACAATCTCTTCGGCGAGGTGCGTGCCGGCTCTATCGCGGGCCGCGTGTACCAGGACGCCGACTACAACGGTGCCTTCACCGCCGGCGAGCCGGGCATCGCGAACGTGACGCTGCAGCTCAGTGGTACCGACCTGTTCGGCAACGCCGTGAGTGCCAGCACCACGAGCGCGGCCGATGGCACGTACAGCTTCGCAAGCCTGCTGCCCGGCAGCTACTCGGTCGTCGAGCCCACGCAGCCCAACGGCTTTGCCGACGGCAGCGAGACGGCCGGCACGGCCGGCGGCAGCACCGCGACCAACGATCGCGTCAGCGGCATCGCGTTGAACTCCAACACGAACGCCACCGGCTACAACTTCGGTGAACGCCTGCCGCGCGTGACCGTGCGCGTGTTCGAGGACGCCGACAACGACGGCGTGCCCGCCGCGGGCGATGCCGGCATCAGCGGCGTGACGCTGCATCTCACCGGGACCTCGAGCACCGGCACGGCGGTCGACATCGTGGCCACGCCCATCGCGGGGCAGCCGGGCCGCTACGAGTTCCTCAACGTGCCGCCTTCGGCTGTCGGTGGCTACGCCATCACCGAGACGCAGCCCGCGACCTACGCACCGGGCAAGGCCAACGCCAACGGCAACCCCGGTACCGCGCAGGCCAGCGGCAACGTGATCCAAGGTGTGACGGTCACCGGCACCAACACGCCGGCCACGCTCGGCGACTACCTGTTCGGCGAGCTCACCAGCAGCCAGATCCGCGGCCGCAGCTACTACGACCGCGACGGCGACGGCAGCCAGGGAGCACTGGCCAGCGAGCCCGGCATTGCCGGCGTGACCATCACGCTCACCGGCACGGACGACAACGGCAACGCGGTTTCGGTGACCACAACCACGGACGCCAACGGCGACTACGTCTTCAACAACGTCGCGCCCGGTCTCTACACCGTGACCGAGACGCGTCCGTCGGGCTACCTGCCCGGCCTCACACGCGCCGGCACCGTGACCGGAAGCGGCTCGACGGCGGGCAGCGTGCCCGCCAGCGGCACGGGCGTGAGCGCCGGCCCCAACGGCTCCAACGCGCCGCTGGTGCAGAACATCCGCCTTGGCAGCCCGGGCTCCAGCTCGAGCAACAACAACTTCGCTTCGGTGAGGGCCGCGTCGCTGGCCGGACACGTGTACGCCGACATCGCGCCACCCAATGGCCAGCGCGATGCGGGCGAGCCGCCGATGCCCGGCGTGACGGTCACGCTCACCGGCACCGACTTCTTGGGCCGCACCGTGACGAACGTGCTCACCACCGCGGCCGACGGCAGCTTCAGCGCCACCGGCCTGCTGCCGGGCACCTACCAGCTGGACGAGACCCAGCCCGCCGGCACCAGCGATGGACCCGAGCACCTGGGCACCGTAAGCGGCAGTGCACGCGGCATCGCCAACCCCGGCGGCGCGAACGACCGCTTCGGCAGCATCGCCCTCGCGTCGGAAGAGTCCGGCGTGGACTACGACTTCGGCGAGCGCGGCGGCCAGATCACCGGCCATGTGTACGTCGACAGCAACGGCAATGGGCAGCGCGATGCAGGCGAGCCGCCGATCGCCGGCGTGACCGTCACGCTGACCGGCACCAGTGCCGGCGGCCTGCCGGTCAGCCTCACCGCCGTCACCGGCGCCGATGGCCAGTACCTGTTCGACGGCGTGCTGCCCTCGGACGCCACCGGCTACACCATCACCGAGACCCAGCCCATCACCTACGCCGATGGCGCCGAGACCGTGGGTCGCCTCAACGGCACGCGCACCGGCACCACGGTCGTCAACGACCGCATCGGCTCGCTCGTCTACACGGGCGGCGGTGGCGACGGCTATGACTTCGGCGAGCGTGGCGCCTCGATCGCCGGCAGTGTGTTCAACGACGCGAACGGCAACGGCAAGCGCGAACCCGGCGACCTGCCGCTGGCCGGCGTGACGGTCACGCTGACCGGTACCGACGCCACCGGCCAGCCGGTGAGCCGCACCACGGTGACTGCGCGCGACGGCAGCTACAGCTTCGCCGACCTGCCGCTGGACAACGGCGCGGGCTACACCATCGTGCAGTCGCCGGTGCCCAATTCCACCCATGCCGGCGAGACCCCGGGGTCGCTGGGCGGCAGCGTGCCGGCGCCGCGACAGCTCAACGTGAAGCTGCCGGCGGCCGCGGTGCGCGGCTTGTCCTACGACTTCTTCGAGCAGGCGACAGCGCCGGCGGCGGTCAGTGGCCGCGTGTGGCGCGACACGAACCACGACCGCCTAGCCGACAGCGGCGAGGCTGCGGTGGCCGGCTGGACCGTGGAGCTGGTGGCCTGCGGCGACGGCAGCACCACCTGCGCCAACAGCGGCGCGCTCGTGCTCGACAGCCGCAGCACCGGTGCCGACGGCAGCTATCGCTTCGACAACATCGTGCCCGGCTCGTACGAGCTGCGCTTCCGCGATCCGCAGGGACGTCTGGTCGGCGGCGTGTGGCCCACCGACCCGGTGCTGAACGCGCCCAACGGCAGCTTCCCCACCGTGCCCGGCATGGCGCCGCGCGGCTGGATACCGTTCACGGCGACCACCGGCGTCTCGGTCCTCAACCAGGACTTGCCCCTGGACCCGGGCGGCGTGGTGTTCGACAGCCTCAGCGCCGAGCCGGTGCCCGGCGCGGTGGTCACGCTGAACGGGCCTGCCGGCTTCGACCCGGCCGCGCATCTGCTCGGCGGCAACGCCGCGCTCACGACCGGTCCCGACGGCGAGTACCAGTTCTTCCTGTTGCCGGGTGCGCCGGCCGGCCTGTACACGGTGGCGGTCACCCCGCCCGCCGGGTACCTGCCTTCGGTCACCTACCCGGCGACCGCGGGCCCGCTTGACGCGGTGAGCTGCACCGCGCCGGGCGGCACCGGCACCACGCGAGGCCGCGAGGCCTGCATCGTCAGCGCCGCGGCCCGTCCGGCGGCCGGCCCCGCAGCGCCGTACTTCATGAGCTGGCAGATGGGCGCGGGCGGTGCACGCCCGGTGGTCAACAACCACATCCCGCTGGATCGCGAGGGAACGGGCACCGCCATCGAGCTGCGCAAGGTCACCTCGAAGCTCACCGTGAAGAAGGGCGAGCCGGTGCCGTACGTGATCACCGCGCGCAACGCCAGCAGCGGCCCGATCGGCAATGTGGCGTTGGTCGACACGCTGCCGCCCGGCTTCAAGTACCTCGAGGGTTCGCTGACCGTGCAGACGCTGCCAAGCGGTCCGGTGGTCGCGGTCAAGCCCAGCGTGGCCGGCCGGCAGCTCACGTTGGCCGATCAGTCGTTCCTGCTCGGCGAGACCAAGCGCATCTCGATGGTGCTGGCGGTCGGCGTGGGCGTGGGCGAAGGCCAGTACGTGAACAGCGTGGTCGCCACGCAGGGCATCGCGGGGCGCGTCCTGTCGAACACCGCCACCGCCGCGGTTCGGGTGGTGCCCGACGCACTCTTCGACTGCACCGACGTGATCGGCAAGGTTTACGACGACAAGAACGCCAATGGCGTGCAGGACGAGGGCGAGCCCGGCATTCCGAACGTGCGCATCGCGACCGTCAACGGGCTGCTGGTCAGCACCGATGCTGACGGCCGCTACCACATCGCCTGTGCGGCCGTGCCCAAGGAGGACACCGGCAGCAACCTGGTGCTGAAGGTCGATGAACGCACGCTTCCTTCCGGATATCGCGTGACCACCGAGAACCCGGCCGCCGAGCGCGCCACGCGCGGCAAGGCGCTGAAGATCAACTTCGGCGCGACCGTGCACCGCGTGGTGCGGCTGGACCTGAAGGCCGCGGCCTTCGTCGAGGGGCAGGTGGCGTTGCAGCCCGTGCACGAGGCGCGCCTGGACCAGGCCGTGACGGCGCTGGTCGAGCGGCCCTCGATCCTGCGCCTGGCCTACCAGCCTGCATCCGGCGAGGCGGCCGATCTGGCCGGTGCCCGCATCGCATCGCTGAAAGCCGCGCTGCTCGAACGCTGGAAGGCCCGAGGGCGATCGCAGGGCAAGGCGCTCTTCAACCTGGACATCGAGGTCGAGCGTGTGCCGGCCTTGCTGAACCGCTGATGCAGGGGTGCGCCATGACGACCCTGCGTTCGAACCCCATCCGTCCCTTTCGCATGACCCGTCCCACCTTCCGACGCTCGGCGCTGGCCGGCGCCGCGGCTGCGGCCTGCCTGGCCGTCGGCGGCGTGCCCGTGCTGGCCGCCGACAACACCACCGATGACGCGAGCTGCCACGCCGAGGCACGCGGCCGCTTCAGCGACCGCTGCAAGGCCGACCCGCGTGCTGTCGAGATCGACGGTCGCGACCACCTTCCGGCCTCCAGCGAGCGCGAGCTGCCCAAGCTCACCGTGATCCTGGGCGATCCGCGTGGACTGAAGGAGCAGCGCGAGGAACAAGACCGCGTCGTCCCCGGCAGCGTGCAGCCGCGCGAGGAATCGCACACGCCGCATTTCGAGTCCGGCGAAGACCTGTTGAAGCCCCAGGACCAAGCCCGACTCGACGCGATCATCGCGCAGGTACGCGGCCGACAAGGCTTGCGCTTCGAGATCATCGGTCACACCGACGTGCAGCGCATCAAGCCCGAGCTGCGTCCGCGTTTCCCCGACAACCAGGCGCTGGGACTGGCACGCGCGCAACAGGTGGGCCGCTATCTGACCCGACAGCTGGGCCTGCCCGAGAGCGCCTACCGCGCCGACTCGCGCGGTCCCGAGGAGCCGGTGGCCACGCCCAAGGAGGATCGCGTCAACTGGTCCGCCAACCGCCGCGTCGAAGTGCGCGTGTATTGGCAGGAGACCGCGCCGGCGCAGGTAGAGAAGCAGGTGCGGGTCACGCAGGTGGACCCCAGCGCCTGCAACATGCTGACCCCATATGCGAGCGATGATTCGCCGCTGCGCCTGACCGTCGACGGCCAGCCGCTGGTTGGTGCCGACAGTTCCAGTGCCGATCGGCAACGCTGCATCGACGTGCGACTGGAGCGCGACAGGCTGCGCCTGCAGTACGACAACCTGGTGCAGCCGCGGCGCTTGAACGCCACGGCCTGGCCGGCGACCGCGGTCCCCGGCGACACCGTGCGCTTCGCCGGCTACAGCAACTACCGCTTGTTCCTGGCGCGTGCCGAGCTGCGCGTGTTCAGCACCGACGACGCGATGCAGCCGCAGCTGCAGGCGACCGTGCCGCTGGATGGCGAGCTGCACGCGCAGTGGACCGTGCCCCTCGAATGGGCGCAGACGCCGCTCGTGCGCCGCAAGCTGTACTGGCGCGTGCGGGTGTACGACCACAAAGGTCGATTCGACGAGACCGACGACATCCCGCTCGCGCTCGCCGACCGGCACGTACCGGGCAGCGAGAACGAACCCACCGCCGAGCAGCGCCTACTGGCGGCCTATGGCGACGTGCGCCTGGGGATCGTCAACATTCCGATCACGGGCGGCACCGTCACCGCGAGCGGCGACGGCATCGCTCGGGGTGAGCGCGTGCGCGCGCTCGGTTTTGACGTGCCGGTGGATGCGCAGGGCAAGTTCGTGATGCAGCAACTGGTGCCGCGGCGCGTGCAGACCGGCGAGATCGTGGTCAGTGCGGACGATGGCCGCGAGCGCATCTACCGGCGCGACTTCGAGCTGCCCAAGCGCGACTTCTTCTTCGTCGGCCAGGCCGACCTGACGATAGGCCACGACCGCACCAGCGGGCCTGCCGAGCTGGTGACCCAGGAGCACAACCGCTACAACAACGACACCTGGACCGAAGGCCGGCTCGCCTTCTACGGCAAGGGCCTGCTGGACGAGCGCTGGACGCTCACGGCCAGCCTCGACACCGAGGAGCGGCCGCTCAAGGAACTGTTCCGCAATCTCGATCGCAAGGACCCGACGTCGCTGTTCCGGCGTGTCGACCCGGTCGACAGCTGGGGCACCTTCGGCGACGACTCCACCAGCATCGAGGACGCGCCCACGCAAGGCCGCATGTACCTGCGCGTGGACGATGGCCGCTCGCATGCGTTGTGGGGCAACTTCAAGCTCAACCTCGGCACCGACAACACGCTGGCGCAGGTGAACCGCGGGCTCTACGGCCTGCAAGGCCGCTATGTCGGTGAAGAGTCCACCTCGTTCGGCGATGCGCGGCTGCGCGCGGACGTGTACGCCGCCGAACCGGGCACGCTGGCGGCGCGCGAGGAGTTCCGTGGCACCGGCGGCTCGCTGTACTACCTGCGCAACCAGGACGTGAGCCGCGGTGCCGAGAAGGTGTGGCTGGAGATCCGCGACCGCGACTCCGGCTTCGTGCTGCAGCGCCGTGCGCTCGTGCCCGGAAGCGACTACGAGGTCGACTACCTGCAGGGCCGCGTGCTGCTCACCTCGCCGCTGCCCAGCCTGGCGGACAACGGCACCCTGGTGCGTGCCGGCGGCCTCTCGGGTCAGCCGGCCTACCTGGTGGTGGACTACGAATACACGCCGCTGTCCGGCGATCTCGACACGCTGGCCGTCGGCGGCCGCACCGCTTGGTGGGTCAACGACGGCGTGCGCCTCGGCGTCACGGTCGCCAAGCAGCGCCAGACCGGCGGCGACCAGCGCTTGGGCGGCGTGGACCTGCTGCTGCGCAAGAGCGACAACAGCACGCTGAAGATCGAGGCCGCGCGCAGCGATGGGCCTGGCATCGGCAGCACCACCTCGCTGGACGGCGGCTTCGGCTTCTCGCAGAACACGCTGGCCGGCGACACGCGCGGCGCCAATGCCTGGCGCGTCGAAGGGCAGGCCGACCTGGCCGACTTCGGCTTGGCCAAGAGCGGCCATGTCGCCGCCTATGCGCAGCAGCGCGACGCGGGCTTCTCCGCGCCCGGCCAAGTCGCCGCCAACGAGACCCGGCAGGCCGGCGGCAGTGCCACCGTGCCGCTGGGCGAGCGCACCGAACTGCGGCTGAAGGCCGACCACAAGGACGAGCTCAACGGCTACAACACCGACGCCGGCGAGGCGCAGGTGGCCTGGCGTGTCGACGAGCGCTGGACGCTCACCACCGGCGTGCGCTCCGATCGCAAGACCACCGACGCGGTGAACACGTCACCGCTGTTGCCGACCTCCGGCGTGGTCGACGGCGAGCGTACCGACGGCGCGGTGCAGCTGGACTACGACAGCGGCCAGGGCTGGGGCGTCTATGGATTCGGCCAGAAGACACTGGGCCGCACCGGCACGCGACTGGAAAACGACCGCGTGGGCGCCGGTGCACGCTACCGCGTGAACGACAAGCTTGCGTTGCGTGGCGAAGCGTCGGGCGGTGACGGCGGCGCGGCCGGCAAGGCCGGCGTGGACTACCAGTACAACGACCGGTCCAACGTCTACGTCACCTACGCACTCGACACCGGTCGCACCGACGAGACGCTGAATGCGCGCGGCGGCACGCTGGTGGGCGGGATCAAGTCGCGCATCGCCGACGGCCTGAGCGTGTACACCGAGCAGAAGCAGACCACCGGCGTGCAGAGCGGCCTCACGCATGCCTATGGCGTGCAGTACGCGCCCGACGACCGTTGGACCTTCGGTGCCAGCGCCGAAAGCGGTCGCATCGAGGCCGAGAACGCCGGCCAGACCGACCGCGACGCCATCGGCTTCACGGTCGGATTCGTCAACGCCAACGTCAAGTACGCCGGCGGCATGGAGTACCGGCGCGACCGCACCGGTACGGACACGCGCCGCAGCTGGCTGCTGAAGAACGCGCTGAGCGTGCAGGACGGTCCGAACGCGCGCTGGTTGGGCAAGCTCAACTGGGCCGACAGCGACAGCGCGACCAGCGCGCTGGCCGCGGCCAAGTACACCGAGGCCGTGCTG
>DATEFR010000656.1:0-12459 GCA_035280545.1 Burkholderiaceae bacterium
GAGCACGGCATCGCCATGCAGACGCCGGAGCAGCATCCGTTCAACCCGCTCGCGCATCTGCGCCTGCTGCTCGCCTGCGCGCCGCAAGGCGGCACGCCCAGCCGCTACGCCTGTGAGACGGTGCTGCGCGACATCTGGACCCGCGGCGGCGATGCGAGCGAACCGCAGCGTGTGGCCGCACTCGCGCAGACGCTCGCGCCGCACGCCGATCCGGCGAGCGAGCCGGTCAAGGCCGCGCTGCGCGACGCCAGCGCCCGCGCGGTGGCGATCGGCGTGTTCGGCGTGCCGACGATCGCGGTCGACGACCGCTTGTTCTGGGGCGTCGACAGTCTCGCGATGCTGGCCGCCTACCTGCGCGGCAACCCGTGGTTCGACGGTCCGGCGTGGGAGCGCGAGGGCGTGCCACGGGCCGGTGTCGTGCGCGGCTGACCCGCCCTCCATCGCGACTCCACGACAAATTTCTCGCGTGCGGCCTGATTTCTCACATCGAGGAACGAAGCCCTAGGGTTGTTACCAAGTTTGTCAGCTTCCGTTCAGGGCCACGTCAGCAGCGGGTCAGAGGCGGCACAGAAGATGCGCGCAGCATCACGCGGTGATGCGCAGTTCATCATCACAGCAGGAGACTCAACGATGGCAACGACAGTGGCCGCCGCATCGAACGCGGCTCGGCCGATGACCCGGGACGAGAAGAAGGTGATCTTCGCCTCGAGCCTCGGCACGGTCTTCGAGTGGTACGACTTCTACCTGTACGGTTCGCTCGCCGCTATCATCGGCAAGCAGTTCTTCGCCGCGCTGGACCCGACGGCTGCATTCATCGCCTCGCTGCTGGCGTTTGCCGCCGGCTTCCTGGTCCGGCCGTTCGGCGCGCTGGTGTTCGGCCGCCTGGGCGACATGATCGGCCGCAAGTACACCTTCCTGGTGACGATCCTGATCATGGGCACGTCGACCTTCATCGTCGGTGTGCTGCCCAGTTATGCGTCCATCGGCATCGCGGCGCCGGTCATCCTCGTCGGGCTGCGGCTGCTGCAGGGCCTCGCGCTCGGCGGCGAGTACGGCGGTGCCGCCACCTATGTGGCCGAGCACGCGCCGCACGGCAAGCGCGGCAACTACACGTCGTGGATCCAGACCACCGCAACGCTCGGGCTGTTCCTGTCGCTGATCGTCATCATCGCGGTCAAGGAAGCGTTCGGCGACGCCGCGTTCAACGACTGGGGCTGGCGCGTTCCGTTCCTGGTCTCGATCATCCTGCTCGGCATCTCGGTCTGGATCCGCCTGAGCCTGAACGAGTCGCCGGCCTTCAAGCGCATGAAGGAAGAGGGCAAGACCTCGAAGGCGCCGCTCTCGGAATCGTTCGCCCAGTGGAAGAACCTGAAGGTCGTGATCCTCGCGCTGCTCGGCCTGACCGCCGGCCAGGGCGTGGTCTGGTACACGGGCCAGTTCTATGCGCTGTTCTTCCTGACCGCGCAGCTCAAGGTCGACCCGACGGCTGCGCAACTGATGATCGGCGCCTCGCTGATCCTCGGCACGCCGTTCTTCATCGTGTTCGGTACGCTGTCGGACAAGATCGGCCGCAAGCCCATCATCATGGCGGGCTGCCTGATCGCGGCGCTGACCTTCTTCCCGCTGTTCGGTGCGCTGACGAAGGCCGCCAACCCCGAGCTCGCGCAGGCGCAGGCGGCGAACAAGGTGCTGGTCCATGCCGAGGGGAGCGACTGCTCGTTCCAGGGCAGCCCGATCGCGCGTGAGATCGACTTCAAGAGCTCGTGCGACATCGCCAAGCGTTTCCTCGCCCAGAGCTCGGTCAGCTACGACAACGTGGTCGCCGCACCCGGTGCGCCGGCGACGATCTCGATCGGCGACAAGACCATCACGGCGCCGGCGGCGAATGTCGTGAACCAGAAGTTCGATGAAGAAAGCGTCAAGAAGATCGCCGCGTTCAAGAAGGAAGTGGGCGAGGCGCTGAAGGCAGCCGGCTACCCGGCCAAGGCCAAGCCGATCGCGTTCATGAGCGGCCAGTGGTGGACGGTCGTCGCGATCCTGACGCTGCTGGTGATCTACGTGACGATGGTCTATGGCCCGATCGCCGCGGCGCTGGTCGAGCTGTTCCCGACCAGCATCCGCTACACCTCGATGAGCCTGCCGTACCACATCGGCAACGGCTGGTTCGGCGGCCTGCTGCCGACCACCGCGTTTGCGATCGTGGCGTCGACCGGCAACATGTACAACGGCCTGTGGTATCCGATCATCGTCGCGTCGATGACCTTCGTCATCGGCATGCTGCTGGTTCCGGAGACCAAGGACGTGGACATCTACCGGCACGACTGATCGCCAGTCCGAGGTTCATCCCTTTTGAACGGGCCGGCCGGTGGCAGCACCGGCCGGCCCGTTTCACATGCGTTGCGGCGCGCTGCGGGCTGTCGCCGATGCCGCGAGCTCGGCGAGGCAGCGCAGGCACAGGCAGCCGTCGTATTGCGCGCGCAGCGCGGCGAGCGTCGCAGCATCGAGGCGGACCGTGGTGCACGGGCACGGCGCCGCATCGTGCACGCCGCAGTGGAAGCGCCCGCGGCAGCGCGGGCAGAGATCGTCCTGCGCCGCGCTGCCGTTCATGCCGCGAACAGCGCGCGATGCGCATCGCGCAGCAGGTTCTTCTGCACCTTGCCCATCGTGTTGCGCGGCAGCTCGTCGATGACGAACACGCGCTTGGGCACCTTGAAGTTCGCGATCCGGGCCTTCAGCGCCGCGACCACGGCATCGGCATCAGGCACCGCCGCACCGGCGCGCGGCACGACGATGGCGATCACCGCCTCGCCGAAGTCCGGATGCGGCACGCCGACCACCGCGCTCTCGGCCACGCCGGGCAGCTCGTTGATCACGCCTTCGACCTCGGCCGGGTAGACGTTGTAGCCGCCGCTGATGATCAGGTCCTTGCTGCGGCCGACGATGGTCACGTAGCCGTCGGCGCTGATGCGGCCGACGTCGCCGGTCTTGAACCAGCCGTCGGCGCTGAACTCCTCGCGGGTCTTCTCGGGCATGCGCCAGTAGCCGGCGAAGACGTTCGGGCCGCGCACCTGGATGTGGCCGATTTCGCCAGCCGGGACCGGCGCGCCGCCATCGTCGACGACGCGCACCCCGACCCCCGGCAGCGGATGGCCGACCGTGCCGCCGCGGCGCTCGCCGTCCTCGGCGCGGTACGGGTTGGAGGTCAGCATCACCGTTTCGCTCATCCCGTAGCGTTCGAGGATGGTGTGGCCGGTGCGTTCGCGGAAGGCGTCGAAGGTCTCGATCAGCAGCGGCGCCGAGCCGCTGATGAACAGCCGCATGCGACGGCACGCGTCCTGCGTCAGCGCGCTTTCGCCGAGCAGGCGCACGTACAGCGTCGGCACGCCCATGAACACGGTCGCGTCGGGCAGCCGCGCGATCACGGCCTTGGGGTCGAACTTCGAGAACCAGATCATCTTGCTGCCGTTCAGCAGCGCACCGTGCGAGGCGACGAACAGGCCGTGCACGTGGAAGATCGGCAAGGCGTGGATCAGCACGTCGCCGCCGTCCTCCGCGGTTCTCCAACCCCAGTAGTCCTTCAGCACGCGCGCATTGCTGACGAGGTTGCCGTGGGTCAGCATCGCGCCTTTGCTGCGCCCCGTCGTGCCGCTGGTGTAGAGGATCGCGGCCAGGTCGCCGGCGCTGCGCGGCACCGGCGTCTGCACGTCGGCGTGCGCGGCGGCGCGCTGCAGCAGGCTGCCGCTGCGGTCCTCGTCGAGCGTGAACACGTGCGCGGTGCCGGCCGTGAAGGCGATCCGGCTGACCCACTGGAAGTTGCGCTGCGAGCAGACGACGACGCTGGGCTCGGCGTTGCCGACAAAGTAGGCGATCTCGGCGCTCTGGTACGCGGTGTTCAGCGGCAAATAGACGAAGCCGGCGCGCAGCACCGCGAGGTACAGCATCAACGCCTCGACCGACTTCTCGGTCTGTACCGCCACGCGCGCGCCGGCCGGCAGCTCGAGTGAGCCCAGCAGGTTCGCGAGCATCGCGCTGCCGCGGTCCAGGTCGCGCCAGGTGTAGGCCAACGGCTCGCCGTCGCCGCTTTCGATCGCGATCGTGTCGAGGTCAGCGGGGAACGCGCCGCGCAGCACGGCGTACAGGTTCTGGTTGTCGCTCATCGAAAGATTGTCGTGTGGTGGTTCTGTGTTGCGGGAAGAAGCGCGCCCCCAAGCGCGCTGCTCGTTCATCGGAAGCGCGGCGTGCGCTTCTCGATGAAGGCCGTCACGCCCTCGCGATGCTCGGCGCTGGGCGCATAGGCGAAGTGGGCGCGGCGCTGCGCCGCATCGGGGCCGCCGGCGGCGATCTGGCGCAGGCTGCGCTTGTTGATGCGCGCGGCCTGCGGCGACAGCTCGGCGATGCGCTGGGCGCGCTGCAGCGCCTGCGTCGCGACCTCGGCGTCGTCCACCGCGGCATGCACCAGGCCGAGCGCCAGCGCGCGGGCCGCATCGATCAAGCGCGCCTCGAGCAGCATCTCGCGCATCAGCGCACTGCCGGCCAGGCGCTCGAGGATCAGCAGCTCGCCCGGCGCCATCGGAAAGCCGAGCTTGGCGATGGGCGCGCCGAAGCGGCTGCCGTGGCCGCAGACGCGGATGTCGCAGCACGCGGCGATCTCGAGCCCGCCGCCGATGCAGGCGCCCTCGATCTGCGCGACCAGCGGGATGTCGCAGGCCAGCATCGCATGCAGTGCCGGCGCGACGATGTGCTCGTGAAACTCGAGCAGCCGCGCCTCGTCGAAGCGGAACTCGGCGAACTCGACGATGTCGCCGCCGGATGCGAACTCACCGCCGCTGCCGCAGACGATGACGGCACGCGGCGCGGCGTCGCTCGGCAGCGCCTGCAGCTGCTCGAACAGCGCGCGCAGCTCGCGCCACATCGCGATGTCGATCGCGTTCAGCTTGCCGGGGTTGGAAAGCACGATGCGCACGATGGGCGCGTCGTGGTGCAGGGTGATGCTGCCGGGCATGTCCTCGGTCGTGTGGTTGTGTCGTGTGGGCTCGCTCAGCTGTCCAGCTTGGCGCCCGAGTTCTTCACGACCTCGGCCCAGCGCTTGGTTTCGCTGCTGACGAACTTGCCGAACGCGCTGCCGTAGAGGTTGGGCGTTTCGGTGCCCAGGCTGGTCCACGTGGCCTGCAGCTCGGGCGTGGCCAGCGCCTTCGCGAGCTCCGCCTGCATGTGCTCGACGATGTCCTTGGGCGTGCCCTTGGGCGCCCACAGGCCATACCAGGTCGAGACCTGGTAGGTGGGCACGCCAGCCTCGATCGAGGTCGGCACATCGGGGAAGCCCGGCGCGCGCTTGCTGGACGCGACGGCGAGCGCCTTGATCCGGCCGGCCTTGATGTGCATGGCCGACGAGCCCAGCCCGTCGAACAGCATGTCGACCTGGCCGGCGATCAAGTCCTGCAGCGCCGGGCCCGCGCCCCGGTACGGGATGTGCGTGATGAAGGTCTTGGTCTGCAGCTTGAAGAGCTCGCCGGCAAGGTGGTGCGAAGTGCCGTTGCCGGCCGATCCGTAGTTCAGCTTGCCGGGGTTCTTGCGCACCAGCTCGAGCAGGCCCTTCAGATCGGCGACCGGCACGCGCTGCGGGTTCACGACGATGACCTGCGGCACATTCGAGACCATCCCGATCGGCACGAAGTCGGTCTCGAGGTTGTAGTCCAGCTTCGGGTACATCGCCGGGGCGATCGTGTGGTGCACCGCGCCCATGAAGAAGGTGTAGCCGTCGGGCGCGGCCTTGGACGCGATCGTCGCGCCGACGGTGCCGCCGGCGCCGCCGCGGTTGTCGACGATGACCTGCTTGCCCAGGTTCTTCGTCAGCTGCGCGGTCAGTGGCCGCGCGAACGCATCGGTGCCGCCGCCGGCCGGGAACGGCACGACGATCGTGACGGGCCGGGTCGGCCAGCCGCCGCTTTGCGCGCGCGCGACGAACGGACTGGCCAGCACGGACGAACCGGCGGCCTGCAGCAGGCGCCGGCGGGTCAGCTGCGAGGATTGCGAAGTCATGCGTTTGTCTCCGTGGGTGTTCTCGTGGTTGGCTGCGACCTTGTCCAGATCGTAGAGGTAGTTGACCATGAGTCCGAACGACTGCCTGACGCCCTTGACCGACAGGTCGCCGAGCGCGTTCAGCCGTTCGAGCCGCGCGCCATTGTCGAGGTGGAAACGCGCCACCGCGTCGCCGCCCGGCGAACGGTTGATGCGGCGCAGCAGCTCCTGGCGCGGCGGCTCGGCGGCGCGCGTCAGGTGCAGCAGGTTGACGGCCAAAATATATCGCCCCGCAGCTTCCCGGGGTCTTTTGTGCGGCGGTCCACCCTACACTGCTCCCGGAATGACCCCTCCCGCATCCGACCGCAAGCCTGTGCTGCCAGCCGATGCCGACGGCGTGCTGAAGCTCGCCGCGCAGAGCATGTTCGAGACCTTCGCGGCGACCGCGATGGGGATGATGGTGGTCGACCGCGAGCACCGCATCGTCTGGATCAGCGAGGGCTACAAGCAGTTCCTGCCGCGGCTCGGCCACGACGAATCCGACTTCGTCGGCCGGCGTGTCGAAGAGGTCGTGCCGAACACGCTGATGGCGCAGGTCATCGACACCGGGCAGCCCATCCTGATCGACCTGCTGACCAATTCGGCGGGCACCTTTCTGGTCAGCCGCTTGCCGCTGCGCGATGCGAACGGCGACGTGATCGGCGCGCTGGGCATGGTGCTGCTCGATCACCCCGAGACGACGATGCAGCCGCTGATCGGCAAGTTCAACCAGCTGCAGCGCGACCTCGACGAAGCGCGCCGGCAGCTTGCCGATCAGCTGACCCGGGCGCGACGACCGAAGCACTCGATCGCGAGCTTCGTCGGCGCGAGCCCCGCGGCGGTCGAGGTCAAGCGGCAGGCGCGCCGCGTGGCGCAGACCGACAGCACGGTGCTGCTGCTCGGCGAGACCGGTACCGGCAAGGAGCTGCTGGCGCACGGCATCCACGCGGCAAGCCGGCGCGCGGCCAAGCCGTTCATCGCGATCAACATCGCGGCGGTGCCCGAGACGCTGCTCGAGGCCGAGTTCTTCGGTGTTGCGCCGGGCGCCTACACCGGTGCCGAGCGCAAGGGCCGCGACGGCAAGTTCAAGCTGGCGGACGGCGGCACGCTGCTGCTCGACGAGATCGGCGACATGCCGCTGGCGTTGCAGAGCAAGCTGCTGCGCGTGCTGCAGGAGCAGGAGGTCGAGCCGCTCGGCAGCAACGCGGTACAGCGCATCGACGTGCGCATCATCGCCGCGACCAGCCGCGACCTGCCGGCGATGGTCGCGGCCGGCAGCTTCCGTGCCGACCTGTACTACCGGCTCAACGTGCTGCCCATCCGCCTGCCGCCGCTGCGCGAGCGGCTCGCCGACCTCGAGGCCTTGATCGAATCGCTGGCCGACGACATTGCGCGGCGCAGCGGTCTCGCACACAAGACCGTGACGCCGGACGCGCTGGATCTGCTGGCGCGCTACCCGTGGCCGGGCAATATCCGCGAGCTGCGCAACGCGCTCGAGCAGGCGACGCTGATGACCGACGATGCGGTCCTCGATGCCGGCCACTTCGCGGCGCTGACGCCGGAGGCGGATGCTGCGCGGCCGATACCGCACGTGACGGCTGCGTCAGCAGGGCCGCGGGACGCCACGCCAGCGGATGTTGTCGCGGACGAACCGGCCGCGCCGGCGTGGAGCACGCCGGCACCCATCACGCCTTTGCCGCAGGCCATTGCCGAGCTCGAAGCGCGTGCGATCCAGGCCGCGCTCGCCGCGACCCATGGCAACAAGCTCGCCGCGTCGCGCCTGCTCGGCATCTCGCGGGCAACGCTGTACGAAAAGCTCGCCGGGCTGGGCCCCGCCAGTTGATCGCGTGGCCGCCCGCGTGTGCGGCGTGGGCGTTTACGACTGGCGCAGGCTGCGGCGCCGCGCGATGAAACCCATGCCGACGAGGCCGGCCGCCATCATCGCGTAGGTCGACGGCTCGGGGATGGGCGCGGCGTACACCTGATCCTGGTGCGTCGGGCTCTCGAACACGCTGAGGCTGTAGGTGTTCGCGGTGTTGCCGAGCGCACCGAGCCAGCTCGACGCGAGCGCCAGCGCGCCGCTGCTCGCCGCAGTGCCGCCGCTGAAGGTCGCGGCGCCATTGCCCAGGTTGTAGGTTCCGCTGGTTTCGTAGGCGATCTCCCAGACGGCGATCTGGAACGCCGCCTGGCTGACCGAGTCGTTGACGACGTTGTGCTCGGAGTACAGCTTGCCGATGTCGGCCGACGCATGGGCGTTGGCGAAGGCGTGAGCCGAACCGTTGACCCGCGAATAGTCGTTGTAGCCGCTGCCGCCGAAGCTGATGGACTGGTACAGGTCGACGCAGTAGCTGACGAACGACGCGCCGCCGTTCAGCGACGCCAGGAAGCCGCCCGCACCGGCGTAGCCGGAGGTCGGCGCATTCGAGCCGGAGAGCGCGAAGTTGACCGTTTGATAGCCGTTGGCATATCCACCGAAGGCCAGGTTGTCGGCGTGCGCCGAGATCGAGCCCAAGGTCAGGCAAGCGAGCGCAACAGTCTTCTGGAGGAGGCGGGACATGGGGCAATGGTCCTGTGGTGTCGGGATGGATGTGCGTAACCGGCAAATCGACAGCGGCCGAAGGCTAACTAGCGACGCCGACGTCACGTACCCCGCGGCTCGGGGGGCTCGGCGCGCGAACAACACGCCGCGGAGCGCGAGCCGTGATCTGCGTCACGGGAGGTTCGCGGCGACCCCGCGAACGCGGGATGCGACCTGCTGAGGCGCTCGTTTGCCTGGTGGCGGTGTCTCGTGAATGGGCACTGTCCGAACATCGGTCAAACGACTTGGCCAAGACTGTCCGACAACAAGCCGATCGGCGATCGCCTGCCTCGCCGGAATCGCGGTGCGAGTCGGATCTGGACGCGAATCGAGCGGTTTTCCTGGTGGTTGCCCTAGGTTGCTGCGATCTGGCGCACCCATTGCTGTAGGCCACGCTCACCCTAGGAGACATCCCGATGATTCAACGACGTGCTCTGGCGCTCGCAGGCGCCGTGCTCGCCTTGACGGCCGCCTCGACGACCGTCGCTCACGCCCAGTCCAAGAGCGAGATCCGCATCGCCCACGTCTACAGCAAGTCCGGCCCGCTCGAGGCCTACGGCAAGCAGACCCAGACCGGCCTGCTGATGGGGCTGGACTACGCCACCGGCGGCACGATGACCGTCAACGGCAAGAAGCTGGTCGTGATCGAGAAGGACGACCAGGGCAAGCCCGACGTCGGCAAGAGCCTGCTGGCCACCGCCTACGGCGACGACAAGGCGGACATCGCGGTCGGGCCGAGCTCGTCCGGCGTCGCGCTCGCGCTGCTGCCGGTCGCCGAGGAGTACAAGAAGATCCTGCTGGTCGAGCCGGCGGTGGCCGACTCGATCACCGGCGACAAGTGGAACAAGTACATCTTCCGCACCGGCCGCAACAGCTCGCAGGACGCGATCAGCAACGCCGTCGCGCAGGACAAGGACGGCACCGTGATCGCGACGCTCGCGCAGGACTACGCGTTCGGCCGCGACGGCGTGAAGGCGTTCAAGGACTCGCTGAAGAAGGCCAAGGTCGTCCACGAGGAATACCTGCCGCCTGCGACCACCGACTTCACCGCCGGTGCGCAGCGCCTGATCGACGCGCTGAAGGACAAGCCCGGCCGCAAGGTGATCTGGATCATCTGGGCCGGTGCCGGCAATCCGTTCAAGATCGCGGACCTCGACCTCAAGCGCTACGGCATCGAGATCGCGACCGGCGGCAACATCCTGCCGGCGATGACGGCCTACAAGCAGTTCCCCGGCATGGAAGGCGCGACCTACTACTACTTCGGCATTCCGAAGAACCCGGTCAACGAGTGGCTGGTCGCGAACCACTACAGCAAGTTCAAGGCGCCGCCCGACTTCTTCACGGCCGGCGGCATGAGCGCGGGCATCGCGATCGTCGAGGCGTTGAAGAAGACCGGCGGCGACACCAACACCGAGAAGCTGATCAAGACGATGGAAGGCATGAGCTTCGAATCGCCGAAGGGGAAGATGACCTTCCGCAAGGAAGACCATCAGGCGATGCAAAGCATGTACCACTTCAAGATCAAGGCCGACCCGGCGTTCGCGTGGGGCGTGCCGGAGCTGGTGCGCGAGATCAAGCCCGAAGAAATGAACGTTCCGATCCGAAATAGGCGCTGAACGCGGTCCGGGAGGGTCTCCAGTCAGAAGGGGGTTCATCATGCGTGCGAGACGACTTGTTTTCGCGGCGCTGCTGTGCGTCGCCGCTCTGGATGCGGTGCGGGCTGCGCCGCTGCCGCAGCTCAACGTCGACACGAGCCAGATCACCGTGTCCGGCCTGTCCTCGGGTGGCTTCATGGCGAACCAGCTCGGCTACGCGTACGCCGCCACCTTCAAGGGCGTCGGCGTGTTCGCGGGCGGCCCGTACATGTGCGCCGGCCACAGCAACTACACGGCCTGCATGTACAACGCGACGATCAGCGCGAGCATGCTGAACACGATGCAGGCCGACCTCAACAACTGGAGCGGCAGCGCCAACGACAGCAAGTCGCTGGTGGCCGGCCAGAAGATCTACCTGTTCGTCGGGACCAGCGACTCCACCGTCGGCCCGAACCCGATGAATGCGGTGCAGACGCAGTACACCAACAACGGTGTGCCGGCCGCGAGCCTGAGTTATGTGCAACGCGCGAGCACCGCGCACACCTTCCCGACCGATTTCGACTCGACCGGCAACAACAGCTGCAGCAGCACCGCGTCGCCCTACATCAGCAACTGCGGCTATGACGGCGCGAAGGCGGTGCTGAGCCAGTTCTACGGCACGCTGAATGCGCGCAACGATGCACCGGCCGCCGCGAACTACATCCAATTCGACCAGGCCGCTTACACCGCCGGCAACGTCGGCATGGATACCACCGGCTGGGTCTACGTGCCCGCGAGCTGCGCCGGCGGCACGCAGTGCCGGCTGCACGTCGCGCTGCACGGCTGCGCGCAGACACAAGGCCAGATCGGCGACAAGTACGTCAAGAACACCGGCTACACGCGCTGGGCCGACACCAACGACATCATCGTGCTGTTCCCGCAGGCCAAGGTCGACAACACCAGCCACACCACATCGGCCAGCGGCTCGCTGTCGAACCCGAATGGCTGCTGGGACTGGATCGGCTGGTACGGCAGCAACTTCGCGCAGAAGGCCGGAACGCAGATGGCGGCGATCAAGGCGATGGTCGACCGCGTCGCGTCGGGTTCGGGCGGCGGCGGTGGCACACCGCCGGCCGCGCCCACCGGGCTCGGCACCTCGGGCGCGACCTCGAGCAGCATGGCGCTCGCGTGGTCCGCCGTCAGCGGGGCGACCGGCTACAACGTCTACCGCGGCGGCACGAAGGTCAACACGAGCGCGGTCACGACGACGAGCTACACCGACACCGGCCTTGCCGCGTCGACCACGTACGCGTGGACCGTGACCGCCTTGAACGCGAGTGGCGAGAGCGCGCAGTCCACTCCCGCGACCGGCACCACGACCGCGTCCCAGGCGGCCACCTGCTACACCGCGAGCAACTACGCGCACACCCAGGCGGGCCGCGCCTACCAGAGCGGCGGCTACACGTACGCGAACGGCTCCAACCAAAACATGGGCCTGTGGAACACCTTCGTGACGACGACGCTGAAGCAGACCGGCACGAACTACTACGTGATCGGCACCTGCCCGTGAAGCAAGCCCGATGGTCGATCTCATGACCGATCTCATGACCGATGCTCGAAACTGAAAACCTCACCATCCGCTTCGGCGGGCACGTCGCGGTCGACCGCGTGTCGTGCGCCTTCAAACCCGGCACGCTGACGGCGATCGTCGGGCCGAACGGCGCCGGCAAGACGACCTACTTCAACCTGGTCTCGGGGCAGCTCCCGGCGAGCGAAGGGTCGGTGCGCCTGAACGGCGTCGACATCACGAAGGAGGGTGCGGCCGCGCGCATGCACCGCGGCCTGGGCCGCGCGTTCCAGCTCACGCAGCTCTTCCCGAACCTGTCGGTGCTCGAGAACGTGCGGCTCGCGGTGCAGTCGCGCCGCCACGAGGGGCTGGACCTGTGGTCGGTGTGGCTGGACCGCAAGGACACGCTGGCGCGTGCGCGCGAGCTGGTCGAGCGCGTCCGCCTGGGGCATCGCGCCGACGCGCCGGCGGCCAGCCTGCCGCATGGCGACCAGCGCAAGCTGGAGGTGGCGATGCTGATGGCGCTGCGGCCCAAGGTCTACCTGTTCGACGAACCCACCGCCGGCATGAGCGTCGACGAGGTGCCGGTCATCCTGGACCTGATCCGCGCGCTGAAGGCGGAGGGGACCCACACGATCCTGCTGGTCGAGCACAAGATGGATGTGGTGCGCGAGCTGGCCGAC
>DATEFR010000657.1:0-5771 GCA_035280545.1 Burkholderiaceae bacterium
CGATTCGACCAGGGCCGTCCCGTGGCGCTCAACGGTCTCACGTTCGCCGACGAAGTGGCGCTACTTCTCGAAGCGAACGCAATCGGCGGTCGCCACGGCATCGGCATGAGCGACCAGATCGAGAACCGCATCATCGAGGCCAAGAGCCGCGGCATCTACGAGGCCCCCGGCCTCGCGCTGCTGTTCATCGCCTACGAGCGCCTCGTGACCGGCATCCACAACGAAGACACGATCGAGCAGTACCGCGACAACGGCCGCCGCCTCGGCCGGCTGCTGTACCAGGGCCGCTGGTTCGACCCGCAGGCCATCATGCTGCGCGAGACCGCGCAGCGCTGGGTCGCGCGGGCGATCAGCGGCGAGGTGACCGTCGAGCTGCGGCGCGGCAACGACTACTCGCTGCTGAACACCGAGTCGCCCAACCTGACCTACAAGCCCGAGCGGCTGACGATGGAGAAGGGCGAGTCGATGTTCTCGCCTGCCGACCGCATCGGCCAGCTGACGATGCGCAACCTGGACATCGTCGACACGCGCGACAAGCTCGCGACCTACACCAAGGTCGGCTTGCTCGCCTCGGGGTCGGGCGCCGGCGTGCCGCGCCTGAGCAGCGACGACGAGGCCGGCGAGCCCTGACGCTAGCGCAGCGCCTCGGCCGGGCGGCGTAGCGCCCGGTCGAACGGGTTGGTCCGTTCCGAGATCGCGCGCGCCTCGCGCTGCAGCAGCTCGATCACGACCGGCAGCCGCTCGGCGCTGAGCCGGCTCGTGAGCGTGCCGACGCTGAGCGCGGCGACCACGCGGCGGCTGCGGTCGAACACCGGCACCGCGGCGCCGGCCATGCCGTCGAACACGCCGGAGTTGGTCGTCGTGTAGCCCTGGGCGCGGGTGCGCGCCGCTTCGGTGCGCAGGAACACCTCGTCCAGCGCGGCCATGTGCTGGATGCGCGGCACGTTGAAGCGCATCACCTCGTCCTGCTCGGCCTCGGGCAGGTTCGCGAGGATCACCATCGCGCCCTGGCCCACGCCCAGCGGCACGCGGCCGCCCACATCGCCGGTGAAGGTGCGGATCGGGAACGGGCCTTCGTGCCGGTCCAGGCACACCGCATCGAAGCCGCTGCGCACCAGCAGGAACACGCTGTCGCCCAGCGAGGCCCCGAGCCGCAGCAGCGAGGGCCGGCACAGCTCGCGAAAACCGCCGTGGTCGCCGGCGCGCGCGGCCAGCGCGAAGAAGTCGATGCTGAGCCGGTACAGGCGTGTCTGCTCGCTCTGCTCGACCAGCCCCTCCTCGATCAGTTGCTGCAGCAACCGATGCGTGGTCGGCTGGGTCAGGCCGAGCTGCTGGCACAGCTGGCTGATGCGCAGGCCGGTCTCGGCGCTGCCGGCGAGCGCTTTGACGATCTCCATGGCCCGATGGAGGCTGGAGACTGACTTTTCGTCTTTCGGATTCATTGAGCCTCATCGTATCGAAGAAATCCATTGAACGGAACCGGCATGAAACTTGTTCTGCTAAACGGGTAATCCAGGTTGACGCGAATTTCGCGGCCACTCCACACTCGTCACTCCCCTGGGAGGCTCGCATGTCGTTTCTGACCCTCGATGGCGTCTCGAAGTACTACGGCGATGTCGGTGCGCTGATCGACATGAGCTTGAGCGTCGAGCGCGGCGAGTTCATCTCGCTGCTCGGCCCGTCGGGCTGCGGCAAGACGACCACGCTGCAGGCGATCGCCGGCCTGGTGCCGGTGACGCGCGGGCGCATCACGCTCGCCGGCCAGGACATCACGAACCTGCCGGTGAACCGGCGCGGCCTGGGCATCGTGTTCCAGAGCTATGCGCTGTTCCCGCACATGACGGTCGCCGAGAACGTCAGCTTCGGCCTCGAGATGCGCCGGGTGGCCAAGGCCGAGCGCGCCGCGAAGGTCGCGCAGATGCTCGAACTCGTGCACCTGGAATCGATGGCGCAGCGCTACCCGCGCGAGCTCTCCGGCGGCCAGCGCCAGCGCGTCGCGATCGCGCGGGCGCTGGTCATCGCACCCCCGGTGCTGCTGCTCGACGAGCCGCTGTCCAACCTCGATGCGAAGCTGCGCGAGGAGATGCAGTTCGAGCTGCGCCGCATCCAGCGCAAGGTCGGCACGACGACGATCATGGTCACGCACGACCAGGCCGAGGCGCTGTCGATCAGCGACCGCGTCGTCGTGATGCAGGCCGGCCGGGCGACCCAGATCGACGCGCCGTATCGGCTCTACGAGCACCCGAAGACCGAGTTCATCTCCGGGTTCGTCGGCAAGACGAATCTGCTGCCGGCGCGCGTCGTGCGTCGCGAGGGGCGCAGCCGCGTCGTGCTGGCGCAAGGCCAATCGCTCGCCGTCGACGCGGACGACTTCGACGACGGCGCGAGCGTCACCGTGTGCCTGCGGCCGGAGAAGCTGTTCTTCGCCGATGGCCGCGACGGCGCGCTCGCCGGCCGCGTCGAGGAGCGGTTCTTCCTCGGCAGCCAGTGGCTGTACCGCGTCAGCTCGCCGCTGGGCGAGCTCGAGCTGAGCCGCGCGAACGACGGCAGCGCGCCGATCGCCGAGCGCACGCCGGTGCACATCGCCTGGGCCGATGACGTCGCGCGGCTCGTGCAGGCACAGGCGTGAGCCGTCGATGAACGGCACGCGCCGCCGCTGGACCCCGCTGGGCTTGAGCGCGCCGGCGCTCGCGCTGTTCGCGCTGCTGATGCTGCTGCCGCTCGCGCTGACCGCGCTGCTGTCGTTCCAGCACTACGACCCGGAGAAGGGCGTGCAGGGCGGGCTCACGCTCGCGTCCTACGCGACCGTGCTCGGCGACACGTACTACTACGAGATCTTCTGGCGCACCGGATGGGTCGCCGCGCTGACGACGCTGATCTGCGTGCTCGTCGGTGCGCCCGAGGCCTACATCCTCGCGCGCATGGGCCGGCCGTGGCGCTCGATCTTCCTGCTCGTGATCCTCGCGCCGCTGCTGGTCTCGGTGGTCGTGCGCGCGTTCGGCTGGGGCCTGCTGCTCGGGCCGAACGGCCTCGTGAACCAGGCGCTGGAGGCGATCGGCATCGGGCGCTTGCGGATGCTGTACACGCCGGTCGCGGTGGTCGTCGCGCTGGTGCACGTGATGCTGCCGTTCATGGTGATCCCGGTCTGGACCTCGCTGCAGAAGCTGGACCCGCAAGTCGAGGACGCTGCGCTGTCGCTGAACGCCTCGCCGTGGACCGTGATGCGCCGCGTCGTGCTGCCGCAGATCACGCCCGGCCTGCTGTCGGGCAGCCTGATCGTGTTCGGGCTCAGTGCGAGCGCGCTCGCGATTCCCGGGCTGCTCGGCGGGCGCCGGCTGAAGATGGTCGCGACGCTGATCTACGACGAATACCTGCACGAGCTGAACTGGCCGCTGGGCGCGGCGATCGCACTGGCGCTGCTCGCGATCAACCTCGCGATCATGCTGGGCTACAACGCCGCGCTCGAAGGGCGCTATGCGAAGCGCATGGGGTCGGCGTCATGAGCGCGAACTCGCGTCGCAACGGCCCCGTCGCGCTCGCGTTCCACGCCTGCGTCACGGCCTTCATGCTCGCGCCGCTGGTGATCGTCTGCCTGGTCGCGTTCACGCCCGAGAACACGCTGTCGATTCCGTGGGGCTACTCGCGCGACGCGTATTCGCTGCGCTGGTTCAAGGCCGCGTTCGAGCATTCGGACCTGATGCAGTCGTTCTGGAACAGCCTAGGCGTCGCGTCCGCCGCGGCCACGTTCGCGGTGCTGCTCGCGGTGCCGGCCGGCATCGCGATCGCGCGCCACGACTTCCCGGGCCGCCACGCGTTGAACGGCCTGCTGCTGTCGCCGCTGATCGTGCCGCACCTGGTGCTGGGCGTCGCGATGCTGCGGCTGTTCGCGCTGCTCGGCGCACGCGGGTCGTCGCTGTGGCTGACGCTCGCGCATGTCGTGATCATCACGCCGTATGCGCTGCGGCTGGTCGTCGCCGCGCTCGCGGGGCTGGACCGCAGCGCCGAGCAGGCCGCGCTGTCGCTGGGTGCGAGCCACGCGACGGTGTTTCGCCGCATCACGCTGCCGCTGATGCTGCCCGGCATCACCGGCGGCTGGATGCTCGCGTTCATCAACAGCTTCGACGAGGTGACGATGTCGATCTTCATCACGTCGCCGCAGACCGTGACGCTGCCGGTGCGCATGTACATGATCGCGACCGAGTCGATCGACCCGATGATGGCCGCGGTGTCGGCGCTGATGGTCGGGGTCACCGCGGCCGCGATGGTCGTGCTGGACCGGCTGTACGGGTTGGACAAGATCCTCGTAGGGCAGCACCAATGAGCTTGCCCGGGAGCGGCCTGCTGCAACGCCTGCCCGGCGCGGCGCGCGAAGAGATCGAGTTCGAGCTCGACGGCCGGCGCTGCAGCGCGTTTGTCGGCGACACGGTGCTGACCGCGGTGCTGGCGCGCGCCACGCGGCTGCGCGAGTCGGATGTCAGCGGCGCGCCGCGTGCCGGCTTCTGCCTGATGGGCGCATGCCAGGACTGCTGGGTGCAACTGGCCGATGGCGAACGGCTGCGCGCCTGCACGACGCTGGTCGAGCCGGGCATGCGCGTGCGCACCGGGCTCGCGGGATGAGCGTGACCACGCCACGTTTCGCGATCGTCGGTGCCGGCCCGGCGGGCATGCGGGCGGCCGAGCAGCTCGTCGCCGCGGGGCAGCGTCCCATCGTGATCGACGAAGGCCCGCGTTTCGGCGGACAGATCTATCGGCAGCCGCCGCACGCCCTGCAGCCGGCACGCAGCGCACGCGAGCTGTATGGCTTCGAAGCCGGTCGCGCCGACGCCGTGCTCGGCGGCTTCGGCGCGTTGCTGCCGCAACTCGACTATCGACCGAACACCCTGGTCTGGCAGGCCGCCGCCGGCGCGCTGCAGCTGCTGCATGCGGGACGCAGCACGACACAGCCCTACGACGCGCTGATCCTCGCGACCGGCGCGACCGATCGCGTGCTGCCGTTCCCCGGCTGGACCTTGCCCGGCGTCTACACGCTGGGCGGCGCGCAGGTCGCGCTGAAGTACCAGGCGAGCCTGATCGGGCCGCGTGTGGTCTTCGCCGGAACCGGGCCGCTGCTGTACCTGGTCGCCTGGCAGTACGCGAGCCACGGTGCGCAGGTGATGGCGGTGCTCGACAGCGCGAGCACATCGGCCACGCTGCGCGCAGCGCCGGCCATGCTCGCGCGCCCGGCGGTCGCCGCGAAGGGCGCGTACTTCGTTGCGCGGCTGCGCGCAGCCGGCGTGCCCCTCCATCATGGCGTGGCCCTGCTGCAGGCCGAGGGCCGCGAGCGTGTCCAGGCGCTGCGCTGGCGCAAGGGCCGCACGACACACACCATCGCCTGCGACGCGATCGGATTCGGCCACGGCCTGCGCTCCGAGACGCAATTGGCCGATCTGCTCGGCTGCCGGTTCGACTACGACGCGCTCGATCAAGCCTGGCTGCCGATGCGCGACGCGGCCGGGCGCACCAGCGTGCCCGGCGTCTACATCGCCGGCGACGGTGCGAGCGTCCTCGGTGCGGACGCTGCCGAGCTCTCCGGCGCCCGTGCGGCACTGGCGGCACTTGAAGACCAGCAGTTGCCGACGCCGCCCGGCCACGCCGCGCGACTCGAGAACGCCGCCGGCGCGCACCGGGCGTTTCGTCGCGCCCTCGAGACGGCGTTCGCGCCGCCGCCGCGCTGGGCCGCCGAGGCGCCGGACGAGCTGCTCGTCTGCCGCTGCGAGGAGGTCAGCGCCGGC
>DATEFR010000658.1:0-13251 GCA_035280545.1 Burkholderiaceae bacterium
CGCACCGCTGACCGCCCCGTGCTCGGGCAGTGCCGATATAGAGGGCATTCTTCATGCTCGCCGCGTCGGCGATGTTTACTGGTTGCGGAGGTGACCCGGAAAATTGCGACACTGCGCGCTCCCGATAAGAAGCCACACCGAGGGAGAACGCAGTGCAAGCCACGACGCCCGCGCAGCCCAGCCCGTTGCTCGCCAAGCTGGCCAAGCCCACCCCGGCCTACAAGCGGCGAGCCTGGCTCGCAATGGCCGGGCTCGCGCTGTTCGTTGCGCTGTACTTCGCGCTGGCCGGCTGGTTCCTGCTTACCGCGTACCGCCTGACGATAGGTGCCGACGCGGCAGCCAAGAGCGCGTTCTGGGGCTGGATCGTCGGCGCCTGCGCCGCCTTCCTCGCGGTGTTCATGCTGAAGGCCGTCTTCTTCGTCAAGCACGGCGGTGCCGACGACGGCATCGAGATCACGCCTGCGCAGCAGCCCGAGCTGTTTCGCTTCCTGCACCACCTGGCCGACAAGGCCGGTGCGCCGCGACCGCACAAGGTGTTCGTGTCGCCGCGGGTCAATGCCGCGGTGTTCTATGACCTGTCGCTGCTGAACCTGATCCTGCCCTCGCGCAAGAACCTGGAGATCGGCCTCGGCCTTGTGAATGCGCTCACGCTGGGCGAGTTCCGCGCGGTGCTGGCGCACGAGTTTGGCCACTTCGCACAACGCGCAATGGCGGTCGGGCGCTGGGTCTACATGGCGCAGCAGATCGCCGCGCAGCTGGTGGCGCGGCGCGACAAGCTCGACGATTTCCTGGGGGCCTTGTCGCGCCTGGACCCGCGCGTCGCGTGGGTCGGCTGGATCCTCCGCCTCGTCGTGTGGTCGATCCGCTCGCTGGTCGAATCGGCCTTCCAGGTGGTGGTGCTGATGCAGCGCGCCTTGTCGCGCGAGATGGAGCTCAACGCCGACCTGGTCGCCGTGTCGCTGACCGGCAGCGATGCGCTGATTCATGCCTTGCACCGGCTGAATGCCGCCGACGACGCCTGGGCACGCGCGGTCGGCTTCGTGATGGGCGAGAAGGCCAAGGGCCGGGGCACGCGCGACCTGTTCGCGATCCAGACCCAGTTGGTGTCGCACATGGGCCAGCTGCTGAACGATGCCGACTACGGCCGTGTGCCGGCGGCCAGCGGCACGGACCCGGCAGCGCACCGCGTGTTCAGGGCGGAACTCGCGCAAGCACCCCAGATGTGGCTGACCCACCCGCTGAACCACGAACGCGAGGCCAACGCGAAGCGCCACTACGTACAGGCCGCGATCGATGAGCGCAGTGCCTGGACCCTGTTCGCCGATGCGCAGGCGCTGCGCGAGCAGGTGACAACCCGGCTGCTCGGCAGCGACGCACCGGCCGCGGTGACGCCCGAAGAATCGCTGCAGTCGCTCAACAAGCAGTTCGAACGCGAGTTCTTCCACCGTCGCTACCGCGGCGTCTACTTCGGCCGCTCGATCGTGCGTTGCGCGGCCGAGTTGCCGGCGCTTTGCGACACCGTGTCCGCGCCGGCCGCAGCGGACTTCGACAGCCTCTACCCTCGCGCGCTGGCGGGCGACATGGAACGCCTGCGCACCGTCGAGAAGGAGCTGGCCCAGCTGCGCGCCCTGCGCAGCGGCGCGCTGCGCCCGCCCGGCGGCGTGATCCGCCACCGCGACCGCACCCTCAAGCGCACCCAGCTGCCATCAGCCATCGCCAGCGTCGAGCGCGAGCTGGCCGAGCTGCAGGAGCGCCTGCAAGCGCACGACCGACGCTGCCGCGGCCTGCACCGTGCCGCTGCGGCGAGCTTCGGCGAGGGCTGGAGCGAATACCTGCAGGGGCTGCTGGCGGCGCTGCACTATGCCGACCACACCGAGAGCAACCTGCGCGACCTGCAGGGGATGCTCGCCAACACCGTCGCCATCGCGACCGCGACGCGGCGCGTCAATTCGGCCGGCATCGAGCGCATCGTGCAGTCCGGCAACGCGCTGCGCAACGCGCTCGCCACGGTGTTCGCGCAAGCCGGCGAGGTGCAGCTGGATGCGACGCTGCTGACGCGCCTGGCGGTCGCATCGTGGCGCGAGGCGCTGGGCGACCTCGGGCTGCCCGGCGTCGACAAGGGCAATGTCGGCGAGTGGCTGAAGGCGGTCGACGGTTGGGTCGACCACGCCGCCAACGCCTGCAGCGCACTGCGCACGCATGCGCTCGAGCAGCTGCTGCTGAGCGAAGCGGCCATCGCCGATCACGTACGGCAGGGCACGCGGCCGGCCGAGGCAGCGCCGGCGCCGACGCGACTGCCGGCCCGCTACGACACGCTGGTCGCCGGCGCCGAGCGCGAGCGCCAGACCCGGCTCGATTTCTGGGGCCGCTTCCAGACCGCCGACGGCATCGTGCCGGCAGGCGCACGGCTGCTCGTTGCCGGCGGCATCGTCACGGCGGTGCTGGGCCTGGGTGGCACGGTGGGCAGCGCCAGCGTCACCGTCTACAACGGCCTGGCGCTTCCGGTGAGCGTCAAGATCGGCACGGTGTCGACGCTGCACGTCGCGCCCTTCGCGACGGCGACCCAGGACGTCGACCCGGGCAGCATGCTGAAGATCGAAACCCGCAGCGCAAAAGGCGAGCTGATCGAAAGCTTCGACGCCGACGTGCGCGGCAGTTTCGGCCAATTCGTCTACAACGTCGCCGGTGCGGCGCCGCTGGTCGAATGGACCGCCGTCTACGGCAACGCAACGGCGCGCCCCGAGCGACTGCTGGGTGCACCACGCTGGACCCACAGTGACGCCGACACGCTGTTCGCCGAGGCGCCCAAGAGCATCAGCACCAAAGGTGGCGGCGGCACGCGCGACGTGCTCACCGGCTTGGGCAGCGAAGCGCCGCAGCAGCAGCTGGGCGTGCTCGCCACCGACGGCGAGCGGCAGCGCCTGATCGCCACCCACGCACGCTGGGACGGACTGGACTCGCCCTATGCGGGGCACTGGCTCGGTCTCGCGATGGGGTCGCCGCAGAACAAGGCGATCCTGGCCGCACGGCTGGCCGAGTCGCCCGACAACGTGCTGCTGCGGCGCCTGGAGCAGGACAGCGCCGGCAGCGCCGACCAGCACGATGCGGTGTGCGCGCGCCACCAAGCCGGTGCCGCAGCCGCACCGCAGAACGTGAACCTGCAGTACGTCGCCACGCGCTGCCTGAACGACGGGCCCGCCAAGGATCGCGCCTTCCTCGATGGCCATCGTCAGCATCCGGAGCACGCATGGTTCGCCTACGCGGCCGGCTACGTCGAGGCCGAGAACATGCGTTGGGAGCCGGCCCTGGCGGCCTACGAGCTGGTGCGCCGCAAGCTGCCGCCGCTGGTCGAGACGGTGAACGTCGACACTGCGCGCATTCGCCGCATGCAGTCTGGCGATCGCGGCGCCGCAGTGACGGATCTCGAAAAAGGCTCCGAATCGCTGCGTCAGATGCTCGCGCTGGAAAGCGGCCAGGGGGTGACGACGCCCGCCTACCGTGCCTACCCGGAGCTGGCGCGCGGCAATGTGGAGCGCGCGGTGCAACTGGCGCACGACAAGCCGCAATCCGAAGCGCGCCTGCTGCGGCTGGCCGCGGCCTCCGACGGCGCCGGTGCCGCGCTGGTGGCGAAGGTGCTGGCTCTGCCGCTCGACCAGGGGCTGGACGACAGCACCGTGTGGGCGAGCCTCGCCCTCGCGGCGCGCGCCCGGCAGGGCCTGGACGGCTACCTGGCCGCTGCGCGCCACGCGGCGCCGGACAAGGCTGACGCGATGCTGCGCTTCGTCGATGCGTTGAAGAACGGCGCGTCGCCGCAAGAGGCCGAGCTGCTGCTCGATGGTCTGGCGCCCGAACTGCGCGGCCACGCCTGCAGCATGGGCACGATCATGCTGGGAGCGAAAGCGCCGCGCGCGTGGCGCGATGCCGCGAAGCGGCTGCTGTTCGCATCCGAGCGACCCTATTTCAGCTGACCACCACCGGAGGAGTGAACGATGACGATCAAGGGCCTCGAGAACATGAGTGACGAACAGATCAACGCCGAGCTGCAGCGCGGCGGCAAGTTCGTCGTCTTCCAGTACTGCATATCAGTGCTGGTGATGTCGTTCAAGCGCAGCTCGAGCATCCACTTCATCCCGGCCGGCGGCAGCACCGCGGGCAAGAGCGCAGGCTTCTGTTGCCTCTCGCTGCTGCTGGGCTGGTGGGGCATTCCGTGGGGACCGATCTGGACCATCGGCACGGTATTCAAGAATCTGACCGGCGGAGTCGACGTGACCGCCAACGTGCTCTCGGCGATGAGAGCGCAGGCACCGATCCCACAGGCCCCGGGCGCTTTGCGCTCGTGAGTCAGGGACGAAAGAACTTCCAGTTTCCCTCGGAGACCACCTCGACGATGCCATCGACCACCTTGATGGCCGTTTGATCGTCGATCGCATAGGCCGGGCCGCCGATCCCGGCCGCCCATCGTTCCGCGTCGGCCATGGTGTTCTCAGGCAGATCCGGGTGGTCGAGGTGCGGGAAGATCGAGAAGTCGACGACCGCCAGCGCTCGGTCCTCGCCCGTGATGGGCGGCTTCGCTTCGACAAAGTCCTCGCCGACGCGCGGGGTCATCACCATGCTCCCGGCGCTCAGGCCCACCCAGACGGTTTCTTTCAGCGACGGCATGAGGGCTGCGAGCCCCGACTGTCGCATCCAGTGGCACAGATACAGGGCGTCCCCGCCATTCACCAGCAAGACGTCCGCATCCCGCACCCAGGGGACCCAGCGCGCTTCACCGATGCTGGGCAGCGCGGTGAGTTCCAACACGCCCAAGGACTTCCACCCCAGCTCGGACATGGGGCAGCGTGGTTCTCGCCCGCTGATGAACCGCCAAGCGCCGCCCGGCGTGCCGCGGGGGTGACCGTATCCGGCGGTCGGGATGCACAGCGCGCTGGACTCGGCGATCGGCTTGCCGAGGAGGTCGAGCAGCGTGTCGCGGATGCTCGCATTCTTGATGCCGGCGGAAGTGAGGAGCAATTTCATGTTGGGCTTTCGAAAATCTGATCCAACGGGTCAGTCAGGAGCACGACGAATCAAGGCGCCCGAAATCGACGTCGAGCTGGCCTGCCGCAGACAGTTGCTCACAAGTGTGCCGTGGCGGATACGACAAGCGCCGCGTCAAAACTGGACTGAGTCCGTTACGATCCGGCGCGTAACGAAAGGGCTAACCCCGAGCGAAAGCCGGGGGTCGCAAAGCTACCGGTCTTCGGATGCCGCTTGTCTCGTCGAGCGGCGCCATGACGGCGGGGTTGCCGAAAACGACGGAGCGGTCGAGTCTCGATCGCCGCCGTGCGTCTCGACGCGCTCGAGAGGCATCCTCCTCGAAATCCCTGCGACCTCCGTCCCGCTCGGCTGCCTGTCGGGTGTGATGGCGTAACGCAAGGTGTTGCCAATGAGAATCGAGGCGGCGAGCGCCATCGGTGCTCGCGCGGATGCGCAAGTGCCGATGGAGGGTCATCTTCATGCGGACGCGACCGCGACCGCGACCGCGCATGCGGCGCTCGCCGCGGCATGGGCGACGCTGGACGCCGGTGCGACTCACGAGGCGCGTGAGATCGCGCAGGCCTTGCTGAACACGGCCATCGCACGCGACGACCTCCTGCTGGAAGCCCGGGCGCTGTCGTGCCTGGCGCATTGCGACCGCGTCGGCACGCGACTGCGGCGCGCCAGCGATGCGGGCCGGCGCGCCGCGCAGCTGTTCAAGCAGATCGGGGACGCCGAGGGCGAGGCCCAGGCACTCGCGACACTCGCCCAGGTCTGCATGCTGCTGGGCCGAAACGACGAGGCGGTCGAAGCGGCACTGCTGTGCGTGAAGCTGCACCGCCATCACGTGCCACGGCCCGAGGCGGTGCTCGCCTACGACGTGCTCGGCCTCGCCTACTGCTGGAGCGGCGACCATGACCGCGCCGAGGCGGCGCTCGAAGCCGCGGTCGGCATCGCGAGACGCTGCGACCCCGGCGCCAGCGACTACCAGCTGCGCGTCGACCAGATGTGGGTCGAGGCCTCGCGCCTCTTCGATGAGCGCTATCACAGCGGTTCGATGGCCGACTTGACTCGGTTCCGCGAGCTTGCGCACGAATGCCGGCACCTCGAGCTCGCGGGTCGGGGCGTCTGCGTGATGGCGAGCCTGCAGGACATGCAGCGCGCGGTATCGGCCGGGACTTCGGCGCTGCTGGAGATCTGGGACGGCCGCCCGGAAGCCGCCCAACAGGCGATCGACGCGGCGCGCCGCTCGCTGACCGGTGCGGTGACCTGGCTCGATGCGCTCGTCAGCTGGTGCGAGGCCGAGCAGGCCTGGTCGAAGCAGGACTGGCCGAAAGCGGAGCAGGCGGCTGCGGAGATGCTCGAGACGGCGCTGGCCGTCGAGCACGAGCAGATGGCCTGTCGAGCGCACCTGCTTCTGATGCAGGTCTACGAGCTTCAGGGCAAGCTCGACGACGTGATGCGTGCGCAGCGCGCGCTGCGGCGCCGCGAACGCCGCGTCGCGGCGGAGGGGCTGGCCTCGCGGGAGGCCATCGTCACGTGGCATCTCGGCCTGCGGCGCAGCGAGCAGCACCTCAGAGGCGCCCTGGTCCAGTCCAGGCAGTTCGAGCGCTGGTCGCTGGAAGACACGCTCACGGGAATCGCCAACCGTCGGTGCTTCCAGCTGGCGCTGGAAGAGTGCCTGCGGGTCCCGGCTGCAGCCGTGCGGCCGCTCACGGTGGCGCTGCTGGACGTCGACAAGTTCAAGTCCATCAACGACACGCACACTCACCGTGTGGGCGACCGCGTCCTCACGACCTTGGCCACGCTGATGGCGAACAATGTCCGCCAGCACGATCTGCCGGCGCGCTGGGCCGGAGACGAATTCGTCATCCTGTTCCAGGATGCGTCCGTCGACATGGCCCAGCAGATCTGCGGGCGCATCCAAGCGGCCATTGCCGACTTCGACTGGGATTCCATCGCACCCGGCCTGCGCATCGCGGTGAGCATCGGATTGAGTCAGGCGCAGCCCGGGGACACGGCCGAGTCGTTGCTGCACCGTAGCGACAAGTCCATGTACAGCACCAAGCCGCGGCAGCGGCCGGCGGCGCCCAGGTGACTCTCGCGACGATCCGCGTTCGACCGAAACAAGCCGTTTACATCAGTCGCCTTCAATACGCTGCGCGATCCCTGCGCCGCGGGGAGTCCGTTGGAGACGACGCCCGTGCGACGCACCGCCTGCGCGCTTCTGCTGTCGGCCCTTGCCGGCAGCGCCTGGTCCCAGACCGGCCCGGCGACGGAGCCGGACGCCGACCCGACCTCGTCCGAGCGCGCCACGCCGCCGCGCGCGACGCTCAAGCGTGTCGAGGTGACCGGGCAACGCGACGAGAGCGACACCGAGCAGCGCCGCCAGTCGACCGCCGCCAAGATCGTCGTCGGCCGCGACGAGATCGAGCAGTTCGGCGACATGACGCTCGCCGATGTGCTCAAGCGCCTGCCCAGCGTCACGATCGGCGGGCGGCCCGGCCGCGGCGGGCAGATCCGCATGCGCGGCATGGGCAACGGCTACACGCAGATCCTGATCGACGGCGAGCGCATCCCACGCGGCTTCGCGATCGACCAGATCTCGCCCGACATGGTCGAGCGCATCGAGATCTACCGCGCGCCGACCGCCGAAACCGGCGCCCGGGCGATCGCCGGCACGATCAACATCATCCTGCGCGAGCCGCTGCGCCAGCGTGGCGACGATCTGCGGGCCGGCCTCACCGACGAGCGCGGCCGCGTGCAGCCCAACCTCTCCTGGACCCGCAACGACACCCTGGGCGACCACGGCACCTACAACCTGACACTGTCGGCCTCGCACGCGAACCAGCGCACCGACACCGGCACCGAGACCACCTACATCGACTTGGCGAGCGGCCACGTGGCCCTGGCTCAGCACCTGGCGCAGCGTCAGCACGACGAGAAGAACTCGCTGCACCTGAGCTCACGAGCGCAGTGGCAGCTGGGGCAGGGCGACCAGTTCAGCGTGCAGCCGTTCCTGTCGGTGACCGAGGGGCACACGCAGATCGCCGGCACGCTGGAGCAGACGGCCGGCAGCGCGCCGGCGCCGTATGCGACCAGCACGTCCGACGGCAGCAGCCGCTCGGCGCTCGCCAGGCTGGTGCTGCAGCTGAAGAAGCGCTTGGGCGAATCGACGCGTCTGGAGCTGCGCGGCAGCATCGGCTCGTTCAGCTCGGACAGCAACACCACGCTCGACGAGTACGCCGATGCGCTCGCGACGGTGCTCGACCAGCGCAGCACCGCCACGATAAACGACCGCTCGTGGAGCTTCACCGGCAAGCTCTCGCACCTGCTGCTCGCGAAGCACAGCCTGGTCGCGGGGCTCGAGGCCGAAGGCGTCGACCGCAGCGAGAACGCGCTGACGCTGATCAACGGCATGCCGTCGCTGCCGGGATTCGGCGGCGACATCGCCGCGTCCACGCGCCGCCTGGCCGGCTACCTGCAGGACGAGTGGGACCCATCCGCGGCGTGGTCGGCCTACGCGGGCCTGCGCTGGGAGGGCATCCAGACGCGCAGCGAGTCGATCGGCGCGCCGGTCAGCAACAACAGCATCGTGCTGACGCCGCTGCTGCACGCGGTGTGGCGCTTCGACCCGCCGGCGCGCGACCAGCTGCGCTTCAGCGTCACGCGCAGCTACCGCGCGCCGTCGCTGCAGAACATCATCGCGTTGCCGACGCTGTCGACGCTCTATCCGGCGCCCGGCCCGAACACGGCGTCCAGCGCCGACAAGGCCGGCAACCCGGATCTGCGGCCCGAGCTCGCCACCGGCTTCGACCTCGCGCTGGAGCACTACCTGAGCGCCGGCGGCGTGATGTCGGTGAGCGTGTTCCGCCGCAACATCCACGACCTGATCCGCAACGTCACCTCGCTCGAGACGGTGCCGTGGGCCGCGTCGCAGCGCTGGGTGTCGCGGCCGCAGAACATCGGCGATGCAATCACGCAGGGCGTCGAGTTCGATGCGAAGTTCCGTCTCGCCGAGCTGATCGACGGCGCGCCGCCGCTGACCTTGCGCAGCAATCTCAGCATCTACGGCTCCAGTGTCAGCGGCGTGCCCGGGCCGTACAACCGCGTCGACCAGCAGCCGCGCGCGAGCGCCAATCTGGGCGGCGACTATCGGTTTCGCGGCTGGCCGCTCACCGTCGGCGGCAACTTCAACTGGATCCCGCCGTACACCGTGCAGCAGACCGACATCCAGAGCCAGAGCTACGAACTCACGCGTGTCGTCGATGCGTATGCGTTGTGGACGCTCAACCCGTCGACCAAGCTGCGCCTGAGCCTGAGCAACGTGGTGCCGCGCAACTACGTGACCGCGAGCAGCATCGTCGCGGGCGGCCAGGCGCAGACGGTCGTCGCCAACGGGCCGACCTACCGCGTCGTCGGGTTGCGACTGGAAATGAAGTTGTAGCAACGTGGCGAATCGTGGAGTTGGGCAATGCTCGGTATTTGATGTGCCGGCGCGTGCACACCAGGGGCAGCATGGGCGTTCTGGACTGACCACTCTTGCTCGGAGGCGTTCATGAAGAAGCTACTCGTCGCTGCGCTGGCCACGGCTGCCGTTGGCTCCGCGATGGCCCAACCCAGCATCGGTCTGTCGCTGGGCATCAACGAGCCCGGCGTGTACGGGCAGATCAACATCGGTGCGCTGCCCGCGCCCGCCCTCGTGGCACCGCGGCCGGTGATCATCACGCCGGGCGTGGCGAGCGTGCCGCCTGCGTACCTGTACGTGCCGCTCGCCGAGCAGCGCAACTGGCGCCGTTATTGCGCCAAGTACGACGCTTGCGGCAGGCCGGTCTACTTCGTTCGCGAAGACTGGCTGCGCGATCGCTACGCGCATGAGCATCCCGGCTGGGATCACCGCGGGCCGGCCGGTCGGCATGGCGAGCGCCTCGAGAAACGGCCGGCGTCGTGATGGCCGACCCGCGCTTCGCTCCGGCGCGGCTGATGCCGAATACACCGGATCAACGTTCGCGCCGCAGCGCCAGCACCGGGCCGACCCGTTCGCGTGCCACGTCCTCCGGATAGAACGGCAGGCGCGGCCATTGCTTGGCGGAGAACAGCCGCAGCTGATCGGCCGCATGCGGCGAGCTCGGGTCGGACGACTGGCCGTAGGTCAGCAGCGCCTGCGCGCGCGGGCCCCGCGCGTCGAAGCCCACCACCTGGACGTAACTGGTCCCGAAGTCGATACGGTAGCCGCCAGCGCTCAGGCCAGGCGCGCCGGAGGTCACCGTTTGCATGTTCAGCACGCCTTCGAAGGGCTCGCCCCCATGCAGCGCAATCGGCTCGTCCACGGTGCCCGGCCGCTGCACGCTGCCCAGCGGTGCATCGAGCGCGAAGCCGGCATCGCGCACCATCTTCACCGCCTTGGCCAGCGACTCCCAGACCTTGCCCGCGACGGCCGCATCGGTCATGTTCAGGCCGGTGGGCGTTGCCACCGGGCGCTGCGGGTCGAAGGGTTCCCGGTAGACCTTGGGCAGCCACTGCGCCTGGCGCCAGAACTCGCGGAACAGGTGCGCGCCGCGCGAGCCGGCGTTGCTGCGGCGGTCCCATGCGCCCAGCGCCGCGCAGCCCTCGCGCAGCGCAGCGGCCTCGGCCATCGCGTCGTTCACACGCGCGCAGGCCGCGAGCAGATCGGGCAGCACCTGCTCGGCGAGCAGGTTGCGGTTCCCGAAGAGTTCGCGTTCGATGCCCTCCGGCGTGGCCTTGCCGCCAGGGCCCGCCGCCAGCATGGCCGGGATCTCGATCAGGCTCGAGCGGGTGCGCGGGTTGTCCACCCGCGCCGTGCCGACCAGCGGCGAGATGCCGTCGAAGCGCTGCGCGGGGTTCGTGTAGACGAAGCTGTCGTTGCTGTTCATGACCCAGTCGCTGCGCACCGCGACCGGCAGGCGTTCGATGGGCGTGATGCCGGGTACGCGCGAAGCCGGGTCGCGGCGCCAGTCGCAGTCGCTGCGCGAGCCGTCGAGCACGACCATGCCGGTGTTCTGCCGCAGCCGCCGGGCCGCCTCATCGAGCGGCGTGCAGCGCTCGAGCTGTGCCGCATCCACGTCGGGCACCACGCTGCCGTCGGCATACAGGGCCTGGCCATCGCGGTCGGCGGCGATGGTGTTGACCCAGGCCGTGCCCAGGTTTCGCAGCGCGTTGCGAATGTCGGCCACGCTGCGCGCGCGACCGTATTGCAGCCACTGGTCGAGGCCGCGCACGTTGTTGCGGTTGGCGTCCTGCAGCGCGAAGGCGACCTTGTCGGTCCAGTTCAGGCCCATGCGCGGCGCCTGGATGACCGGTCCGTAGCGCGTGCTCCACAGCGTGGTGCCGGCGATCTGGCGCGACGTCATCTTCTCGGCCCGTCCGTCGACGACGTAGCGGGTCGGGTCGCCATCGACGAGCTTCAGTTCGTGCAGCGTGAAACGCTTGCCCGTCGAGACGGTATGGCTCCAGGCCACGTCCTTGTTGAAGCCGATCACCACGACAGGCGACGTGCCGATGGCGACGCCCATCACGTCGAGGCTGCCTGGAATCGTCACGTGCATCTGCCAGAAGCGGTTTGTGCCCTTCCACGGAAAGTGCGGATTGCCCAGCAGCAGGCCGCGGCCGTCGGCGGTGCTGTCGCGGCCGAAGGCCCAGGCGTTGGACGACACCGGCTGCTCCTGCAGGCCGAGGTCCGCCACCGTCAACGCCGGCTCCGGCATCTGGGCCGCGGAAGCCTTCGCGGAGGGCGGCCGCGCACCGAGGATCGCATCGGCGAACAGGCCCATGCCGAGCTGGATCGCACCGATCTCGCTGCCGCGCTGGTACTCGGCCTGCGTCATCGGCGTGACCCAGGCCTTGCCGGCGCAGGCCGCAGGAAGGTCGGCGGCGTGATCGGCGAGGTAGCGGTTGTAGCCGGCGACGTAGCCGCGTGCCATCGCGTTGGCCTCGGCGCTAGACTGCGCGGCCGCGCGGGCCACCGCCTCGTCGTCGATGAAGGCCTGGATGAACAGGTCGATCTGATCGTTCGGCAAGGCGCGCAGGCCGAGCTGGCCGATGGCTTTCGCGCCGAAGTACCGGGCCCGTTCGGCGCGCGCGGTCACGAGCGCCTCGGCGGTCTGGCACACATTGTCTTGCGCGTGTGCGTAGGCGACGCCGTACGCGAGCGTCTCGGGGTCGGCGGCCACGATGTGCGCCACGCCGTTGGCCGTGCGGCTGATCTGCACGACACCCGAAGGCGGCGCGGCTGCGGCGCCTGGCACTCCGCCCGGTGCGGTGGTGCATGCCACGATGCCCGTCAGTGCGACGGGCAGCAGCGCCCCCAGCGCCATGCGGCGCAGCCCTGGTCGATTCATCTCGTCTCCCGTGCTTGGGACTGGTGAGCGTACGTGCCGAGGCTTCTCGCCAAGATTCTTTACGAAGGATTTACCTCGCATCCGCCGCACTGCGACAAGCTCGGCCGGCTGCACTCGAAGGCAGAGGTCGAGGCGTTCGCTCACCGGAACCGCATGCTGCTTGGGTCATGGCCATTTGGCATCGTCGCGATGGTCGCCATGCTTCACATGCGGTCAAGCAACAGCCGCGTGTAGGAGCAGCCATCCAAGCCGTCACGTTCTGAACCTAGGGCTTCAGTGGCTCGATCGCGTCGATGGCCTCGATGACATGGCGCACCGCCTCCTTCTCGCCCTCGGTGAGGTGCGGGTTCCAGCAGTCCATCAACAGGATCAAGCGCGGCTGGTCCGAACGGTTCCAGGCCTCGTGTTCATAGGTGTCGTCGAAGAGGACCGGTTCGCCCTCGCGCCAGCGGTGCTCGACCCCGCCCACGTTGAGCGCGCAGTCGGGCGGAACGACGAGTGGAAGGTGGAACACGAGCCGTACGTTCGTCACGCCGTAGTGAGGCAGGATCGATGACTGCGGGCGGATCAGCGAGAAGCAGATTTCCGGCGCCTGGCGTGCGACCCGGCACAGCTCGATCGACTCGAGCAGCGCGCTGGTGCGCGGGCAGCGCTCGTGGTTGGCGTCGTAGCGGACACCATGGTTGTAGAAGAAGAACGCGTCCCAGGCTGGGTCCGCCGCCGCGCCGCCAATGGACCCTGGTGCCTTCTGGCCCGGCTTGAGGCCGAGGAAGCTGACGAAGTCGCGATCCTCTCGCAGCAGTTCCGCGGCTTCGTTGCGGATGTCCTGCCACGCGTCGCGCAGTGTCGCTGCCCAAGGTTGCAGCATCGGGTCGTG
>DATEFR010000659.1:0-2217 GCA_035280545.1 Burkholderiaceae bacterium
CCGGGCACCTACCAGCGCTACCGCGACCAGGCCGCCGCGCAGCTGATCCAGGCCGTCGACGCGCCGAGTTTCCTGAGCGGCGACGCCGCCCACCGGCGCGCCCTGCAGCGCTGCCAGGAGGCGGTGGCGCGGCTCGCGGCCGACCGCCGTGAAGGCCGGTTGGCAGCCTGGGCACGTGCGCGCACGATCAGCTCGCCGCAGGTTCGCGAGCTCGCGCAGGTGCGCGTGATCGACACGATGGTGCGGGAGACGACATGAAGACCCGCTCGAAGAACCGTTCGCTGGTGTTCTCGATGGGCTTCAACGGCTACCAGCGCATCTACGGGCGCAACATCGAGACGCAGCGTGCCTACTGTGCACGCCACGGCATGGACTACGAGTTCCTCGACCGGCCGTTCTTCACGCCGCTGCTGATGGAGTGCTGCTGGCTGAAGGTGCCGCTGATCCTCGCCGCGCTCGACCAGGGCTGGCCGTGGGTCGTCTACATCGATTGCGACGTCGAGGTCCGCGTCAGCTGCCCCGACCTGCACTCGCTCGAGCGGCCGGGCAAGCACCTGTACATGGCAACCGGCTACTCGGGGCGGCTCAACTCCGGCGTGATCATCGTGAAGAACTCGCCCGAGGTGCGCGCGCTGTTCCAGCGCATCCTCGACGGCGCGCAGAAGACGCTGCCGCCGGAAGACGACGTGGGCTGGGGCGAGAACGGCCACATCATCCACTTCGCGAAGAACAGCCCGCTGCTCGAGATCATCCCGCCGCAGTGGAACAACAACCACGACCCCGCGCTGGCCGACTACCTGCGCCACTACAGCGCCGGTCCGATGCGCCCGCTCTATGCACCGCGGCCGATCGAGAAGGCCTGGGCGCTCGTCGGCAAGGCCTACCTGAAGGCGTCGAAGTGGCGCAGCGCGCCGGCCGCCGACAAGTTCTTCGACAACCTGGCCGCGTTGCAGGCGACCGCGACGCGCGGCACCGGCGCATTCGGGGCTGCGCTGCGCGACGGCGGCGTCAGGCTCGCCGCGGAATGACGCCGCTTCGCAGCGAAGGAACCTCCCCGATGCGTTGTCTATGGCTCTCCCGTTCGCTGCCGTTCCCGCAGGACAGCGGCGACCGCATCTATTCCGGGCAACTCGCGCGTGCACTCGCGCAGGCCGGTGCCGAGGTCGACTTCGTCGGCCACCGCGCCGCCGCCTCTGCCCCGGCGGATTGGCCGCTGCGCTGGCGAGCGATCGACGGCGGCTGCCGCCCGAACTGGCGCGCGCTCGCCAGTGCGCAGCCGCTGAACGGCGCGATCCACGACACCGCCACCTACCGGCGCTGGCTCGCCGAGATGCTGAGCTGGCGCTGGGATGCGATCGTCGTCGACACCTACGGCATGGGCTGGGCGCTCGCCGAGGTCCAGCGGGCCCGGCAGCAGCGCGCCCGGCCGCCGGCGCTCGTGCACGTCTCGCACAACCACGAGGCCGCGCTGTGGCGCGGCATGGCGCGCGAGTTTCGCGGCTCGCCGCTGCGCAAGCTCGCGCTCTGGCAGAACGCCTGGAAGGTCGAGCGCATCGAGCGCCGCCTCGCGCGCGAGGCCGACCTGATGAGCTGCATCACCCCCGAGGATGCGCGAGTCTTCGCGGGCCAGGGACGCAGCGCGCCCACGATCGTGCTGACCCCGGGCTACAGCGGGCCGCAGGCGCTGCCGCATCCGATCACGGCCGCAACGCCGCGGCGCGTGGTGCTGATGGGGTCGTTCCGCTGGGTCGTCAAGCAGGAGAACCTGAAGGCGCTGGTGCAAAGCGCCGACGCGGCGTTTCGCCAGCACGGCATCGGGCTCGACGTGATCGGCGACGTGCCGGCCGAGCTGCGCGAGCAGCTCGCCGGTTTCGACAGCGTACGGGTGCACGGCTTCGTCGACGACGTCGAGCCGTACTTCCGCGACGCACGGATGGCACTCGTGCCGGAGGTGATCGGCGGCGGCTTCAAGCTGAAATTCCTCGACTACGTGTTCGGCCGGATGCCGGTCGTCACCTTGAACGACGCCGCATCCGGCGTGCCGGCCGCGGTGCGCGGCGCGATGCTGGGCTGCACGGATCTCGACGATTTCGTGCGCACTGTCGTCGAGCGCATCGACGATCTGCCGCTGCTCGCGAAGCTGCAGCACGACGCGCTGGCCGCGGCCCGCAGTGCCTTCGACTGGTCCGATCGCGGCCGTGCCTTGCTGCGTGCGAT
>DATEFR010000660.1:0-3728 GCA_035280545.1 Burkholderiaceae bacterium
CTCAACGGGTTGTATGTCGCGATGTCGCGAGCGCGCGAGCGCCTGGTGTTCAGCGCGACCGAGCCGATGCGGCCGGCGGCCGGGCTGTCGTGGCGGCAACGCATCGAGCCGTGGGCGCAGGGCTGGACGCCGTCGACCGAGGCGGCGGCCATCGTGCCGCCCGGCCTCGGCGACGGATCGACGGCGCTCGTGAAAACGCTGCCGCCGCTGGCCACGCCGGATGGCGATGCCGAGGTGGAGCCGCGGCGCCGCCGCGCGGAGCCCGCGGCATCTGCTGCATTCACGACCGCGGCCGACACCGAGCAGACGCGCCTCGGCCAGACCGTGCACCGCGTGCTCGAATGGGCGACCGCCGGACACGACGCGGCCGCCGATCTGACGCGGCTGGCGCATGCGGCTGCGCTCGAGTTCGGCAGCTCGGCGGCGCAGGCCGAGCGGCTCGCGCGCACGATCCTCGAGAGTTCCGCGGCGCGGCGCTTCTTCGCGCGCGATGCGCTGCGCTGGGCCGGCAACGAGGTGCCGATCGGCGACGGCGGGGACGTGCTGCGCATCGACCGCCTCGTGCTGCTCGAGCCGGCCGATGCCGGCGCCGCCACCTGGTGGGTGCTGGACTACAAGCTGAGCCACGCGCCGCAGGCGCTCGAGGCTTACCGCGCGCAGCTGCTGCGTTACCGCGAGGTCGTGCGGCGTGCCCAGCCCGGCGCGCCGGTGCGCTGTGCCTTCCTGACCGGGGCGGGCGAGGTGATCGAAGTCGACGATTGAGGCCGGCGCGGATCGCGCAAGCGCGCCCGGCGTGGCATGCACCGCAATTGGACCGTGTTGATGCCGCTGATCGGCGTTTGGCCGGGGTCCGGACGGTGTCCAATCGAGGGGAACCGATTGATACGATGATCGCTCGCGCCTTGCCGAACCCACCCGCCCACTCGACCGCGCCGGCTGCCAGCCCGCATCCGACCCGCGCGTTCGGGCGCTTCGAGTTGCGCCGCCTGCTCGGCAAGAGCGCGGCGGCGATGGTCTGGCTCGCGTACGACCCGGCGGGGCGGCGCGAGCTGATGCTGACGCTGCCTCGGGTCCAGCCGGCCACGCCGGCCGCGCTCGAGGCCTGGCTGCGCGATGCGCGGGCCGCGGCGCGGCTCGATCATCCGAACCTTGCGAAGGCCGCCGAGATCGGCGTGCAGGATCACTGGCCGTTCGTTGCCGTCGATCGCAGCCTCGGCGTCACGATGGCCGAATGGCTCGCCGGCCGCCACGGCCATCCGGCGCCGGCCGACACGGTGGCCTGCATCGTCGACGCGCTGCAAGGCCTCGCGTTCGCACACGATGCCGGCGTTGCGCACCACGACCTGCAGCCTCACAGCCTGATCGTCGACGAGCGCGGCGCGGTCCGCGTGATGGCTTTCGGCGTCGTGCCCGATGCGGCGCAGGCCGTCGCCGCGGCCGACGCGCCGCAGCGCGCCTACGAACGCGCGATGGCGCTGGCGCCCAGCGAGCTGCGCGCCCGGCGGGTCGCCGCGGCGCGCGATGTGCTCGCGATCGGCTTGCTGCTGCACGGCCTGCTGGCCGGAGAACCGGCGCTCGAGCAGCCCGACCTCGCGCTCGTGATCGCGCGCATCGCGCCGCTGGGCCGCGAGCTGGTTCGGCTGCCGTGGGCCTTGCCGCTGCCGGTGCCCGAGGCGCTGCGGGCGATCGTCAACCGCTGCACGTCGGGCCAGGAGCGGCTGCGCTACCAGAATGCGCGCACGCTGCTGGGTGCGCTCGCCGGGTGGCTCGAGTCGCAGGCCGAGGACGGCGGCGGCCCGGTCGCGCTGCTGCTCGACAGGCTGCGCACGGTCGGCCATCTGCCGGCACTGCCGGGGTTGGCGGCCCGCGTCGCGCGTGTGACCAGCCGCGAGAGCCAGCGCACCGACCAGATCGCCGACCAGGTGCTGGCCGACACCGCACTTTGCTTCGAGCTGCTGCGCACGCTGAACTCGGCGCAGGTGCAGGGCACGCAGGTCCAGGGCAACGGGCCGGTGCTGACGCTGCGCCGCATCATCTCGCTGATCGGCGTCAACGGCGTGCACCTCGCGGCGAATGCCTTGCGGCCGTGGCCCGGGCCGCTGTCCGATGCGCAGGCGCAGGCGCTGCAGCGCACGCTCGATCGCGTGCGCCTGGCGGGCCATACGGCGCAGGCGTTGCGGCCCAAGGGCTACGACGCACAGGTCGTCTACCTGATCGCGGTGCTGCAGAACCTCGGGCGCCTGATGCTGCGTTATCACTTCGCCGACGAGGCCGAGCAGATCGCACAACTGACGCGGCCGATCGCGTCGGGCAACGGCCAGTCCGAACAGCCGGGCTTGAGCGAAGAGGCCGCGGCTTATGCCGTGCTGGGCGTCGACATCGAATCGCTGGGCGCCGCAGTCGCGCGCCACTGGGGCCTGGCCGACGACGTGCTGCACATGGTGCGGCGCCTGCCGCCCGACGCCGCGGTACGCAAGCCCGATTCGGATGCCGAGGTGCTGCGCATCACCGCGAGCGCCGCCAACGAAGCGGTCGATGCGATCCACGACCACGCGGCCGCGCGGGTGCCGCCGGCCATCGCCCAGGTCGCGCAGCGTTATGGGCGGGCGCTGGGCGTCACGGTGCGCGATGTGCAGGAAGCGCTGCAAGCGGGCCGCGAGCGGCTGCAGCAGAGCAATGCGCCGTACCTGGGCGAGCAGGACGAAGCCGCAGCGTCACACGAGCGCCACCCCGAAGCCGCGGACACGCAGCCGGGCTGACGCCGCGACGGCGTCGTGCGTTCAGGCTATTGATGCGGCGTTGGCGCAGGCGCTGGCGGGTAGATGGACTCCGCTAAAGCCCGCGCGCAAGTCAGCGCGTCGTCGAGCGAGTGAGACCAGCCGGGGCAAGTGCGCTCGTGGATCTCGCGATGGCCGTCGGGTGCCGTCCCGATGGCGATGAAGTTGCCGCAATATTTGCCATCTGACAGCAGCAAGGTGGCGCACAAGACCCTGGTCGGGCCGCTCGTGTAGGCATAGGACGATGGCATGTGGCCTCCATAAGGCAACTCTAGGCGCTGCGCCGTCAATGCCAAGCCGCGCGCAGCCGGCTCCTGGCGAGGCGCCGTCACGGTGCGCGTGGTGTATCGGATCCACAGCAAGGCGGCGACCTCGGGGCTGACGCCCTCGACCATGTACGTGGGCGAAATGGCCTCCGCCGTTTCGAACGCGTCATGCCAGCCGTGCTGGTGCTCTCGCATCAAGGCTTCGGCGACTGCCGCGCGGTAGGTGATCGAGTCTGTGGACATGTGTCAGCACCGCAGGAGTTTGGGAAGGCTGTAGCAATTGGCATGCGCGCTTTGGGAAATTTGGCCCAAACCGTCCTACGGGTGCGCACGTACTCGAAAGTTCTCCCGCCTGTGCGAGGGGAGCCCAAATCGACGCGGCACGCCTAAATTTGCAGCGTCGTGCGCTGCATTCGCGGCGCGCTGCGAAGGGGGGCGAAATGAGCTGCAGCAGTCTCTCGAAGCCGCTGCTGGTCGGCGCGCTGGCGTTGGCGGCGATCGGCAGTGCCGATGCTCATACGGCCTGGTCGATGTTCGAATCGAACCACGTCACGTTCAGCAGTGCGAGCCGCGCCGATGCTTGGGCCACAGGCGAGGTCGACGAAGACGCCGATGGCTCGCGGCACGCGGCCTCGACGTTCGGCAAGGCCTCCAAAGGCCTGGACATCGACGACAAGGTGAAGTT
>DATEFR010000661.1:0-6770 GCA_035280545.1 Burkholderiaceae bacterium
CCAAAGACGTCGACGTTCGAGAACTTGCAGGCGGGCGACGCGTGGCCGACGCGTATCACCTGCGAAGGCTCGCCCTTGCCGCAGAAGGGCGTGCCCATCACCGCGGCAGTTTCCGAATTGCCGACCATCGCCAGCGAGCGCCAGAACGTGGCGCTGATCCCGCGGTAGTTCGGATTGCGCACGACCTCGGCGAGCCGTCCGCCGCGCACCATGCGGGCGTATTCGCAGCCGAACTGGAACTTGTTGCGCGAGTCGTCGATGCTCCACGAACAGTTGGTGTGCATCACCACACCCCGCTCGGTGCTCGAGATCATCTGCTCGAGGCTGCTATCGCCGGGTTCGACATTGAGGTTGCTCATGCGATCGATCGGGGCGCGATTCCAACTGGAAGAGCGCGTGGTCGCCACCCCGCCAACGTCAAAACCCAGGGCTTGCGCGCGCGCTTGCGAGAGGCTGCCGCCCAGCGGGCGCTTGAGCAGCCCGCGCTCGATCAGCAGCGCGCGTTCGGCCGGCGTGCCGTCGTCGTCGAACGCGAAACCGGCGAATTCATGTTCGCGGCCGGGGTCGAAGCTGACGTTGAGCAGCTCGCTGCCGTACTGGTAGTGGCCGAACATGTCCAGCGTGACGAAGCTGGTGCCGGCGAAGTTGCGCTCGTCGCCGAGGATGCGGTCCAACTCGAGAGGATGCCCGATGCTCTCGTGAATCTGCAGCATCATCTGGTCGGGCATCAGGATCAGATCGAAGGTCCCGCTCGGGCAGGCCGCCGCCATGACGAGCTCGAGCGCCTCCTGCGCCACACGCGGGCCTTCGCTCTCGCGGAAGCGGGCCCGCTCGAGCACCTCGATGCCGCCTTGCTGGCAATACCCGTTGTACTGGCCGGCGCTGGAGCGCACCTGGGTCACGCCGTTCGCGTGCGCGGTGACTTGCACCGAGGGCGTCATGAACTCCCAGCGCTGCTCGGTGCGGGCGCCTTCGCTGGTGACATGAAGCTGCTCGGTCGTGACGTTCCACAGCGTCGCGTGGCGGTCGACGATGCGTGCATCGCCTCCGGCGGCAGCACACACATCGCGCAGCCAGCCGAGTTTCTCCGGCAGCGTGGCGCCGGCTGCCGGGCGCTCGACGGGGCTCGCGTAGCGTCCCGACGCGGCCGGCCGAGCGATCCGTTCGTAGTCGATCACAGTCCGCCCCGCGCCGGCGCGCGCCAGCGCGTGCGCCCGTTCGAAGGCGGCGGCCAGGCCGGGCTCCGAGAGATCCGAGGTCGCGGCATAACCCAGGCCGCCGTCGATCACGGTGAGCATGGCGCCGTTCTCGTGAGCGCGCTGCGGCGCTTCGGCCACGTCCTGGCGGACGCTGAGCTGCTCGGAGTATTCGCGCACGCCGCGCACGGCCCAGTGGCGAACGGTGGCGGGCAGCCTGTTGGCTGCGCGGCGGGCATTTTGTTCCAGGGTGTCCAGCATGATGAGTTGGCGGTGGATTGAGCCGGCCTCGTGAGCCGGCTGCTGATTCTGCCCTGCCTTCGGTCCCGGCGAGCCGCCTGCTCGGCCGACTACGCCCGAACCCGATGCTCATCATGCGTCGTCTGATCTATGTCAACCGTCATAGTCGATTTCATCATACACTCGTTATGACGATTGACATAGAGATCGACACGCATGACATCCTCGACGCGAGAGAAGATGGTCGCCGGTGCCGCCGACCTGATGAGCCGGCGCGGCGTGCACGCGACCAGCCTGCGAACCGTGGTGCAGCACACCGGCACCCCGCGGGGCTCGCTGGGCCATCACTTCCCGGGCGGCAAGCAGCAGCTGCTGGAAGAGGCCGTGCGCTACGCCGCCGAGAGCGTCGCCGCACCGCTGGAGACCTTGATGAAGGAGCGCGGCACCGTCGAAGGCCTGCGCGCCTTCATCGGCTGGTGGCGCAGGATTCTCGAGACGTCCGGCTTCGAAGCGGGCTGCCCGGTGCTGGCGGTCGCGGTCGAACCGGCGGCCGGCGACGATGAGGCCGAGCCCGGCGGCGGCCGCGCGGGCGAGCAGCTGCGGGCACTGGCCCACGAGGCGTTCCAGCGCTGGGAGGCCATCCTGGCGGCCGCGTTGCGGCGCGAGGGCGTGGCCGCGAGCCGCGCGCGCCGGCTGGCCGCGCTCACGGTCGCCTCCATCGAAGGCACCGTGGCGATGTGCCGTGCCGCACGCAGCGCGCAAGCGCTGGACGACGTGCAGCGCGAGCTCGAGGCCATCCTGCAGGAGGCCACGGCGCGATGAGCTCCCCCACCCTCGCAGGCACGCCGGACGTGCCGGCCCCGCTGGACCGCCTGGTGGACCTGATCCAGGTCGAAACCGTCGCGACGGACCGCTTCCGCGGACAAAGCGAGGACATCGGCACGCCGGCGGTCTTCGGCGGCCAGGTCCTGGGGCAGGCGCTGATGGCTGCCAGCCTGACCGCGCCGGCCGGGCGCATGGTGCATTCGCTTCACGCCTACTTCCTGCTGCCCGGACAGCATGCCTCGATCGACTACGAGGTCGAGCGCGTGCGCGACGGCAGCAGCTTCGCCACGCGGCGCGTCGTCGCGCAGCAGCGAGGGGTTCCGATCTTCGAGCTGCTGGCCTCTTTCCAGGGCGTCGAGGACGGCCCGGATCGGCACGACCCCATGCCGGCCGTGCCCGGTCCGCAGGGCATACGCAGCGAGATGGAACACAGGCGCGCGATGGTCGATCGGCTTCCCGCGGCCCTGCGGGACAAGGCCATCGTTCCCAGCGGCATCGAGTACCGGCCGGTCGTGCCCTTCGATCTGTTCGACGCAGCGCCGCGCGAGGCCAGGGCCTCGGTCTGGCTGCGTGCCGCGGCGCCGCTGCCGGACTCGCCGGCGCTGCACCGCGCACTGCTGGCCTACGCATCGGACCACGGCCTGCTGTTGACGGCCACGCTGCCGCATGGACTCAGCCTGTTGAAGGGCGAGGTCCGGCTGGCCAGCGTCGATCACGCGATGTGGTTCCACCGCGAGTTCCGCATCGACGACTGGCTGCTGTACCAGATGGACTCGCCCACCGTCTGCGGCAACCGTGCGCTGTGCCGCGGCTCGGTGTACTCGAGCGACGGGCGGCTCGTGGCGTCGACGATGCAGGAGGGCTTGATGCGCGTCCGCTAAGACGCAGGCCTTCGCTTGCATGTCGATCCGCGACATGTCGAGGTCGCCCCAAGGGAACCCGTCATCGGCAGCACGAATAGAGTCGGCTCGGCTATTTCAATCAAACGCCGATCTGGAGACAAAACCATGAGCCGCTACCCGTCGACCCTGAATCGCCGCAGCTTCATCGCCGGCACCACCGCCACCGTGGCGCTGGCCAGCACGCCACTCGCTGCGCTGGCTCAAGCCAAGCCCATCCGCATCGGCTGGACCGCCTGGTCGGATGCCGAGGTGGTGACGCAGATGGCCAAGTTCATCCTGGAACAACGCCTCGCGCAAAAGGTCGAGCTGGTGATGACCGACGTTGCCCTGCAGTACGCGGCGCTGCAGCGCGGCCAGATCGACCTGATGCTCATGGCCTGGCTGCCCGGCACGCACAAGGGCTACTGGGAGAAGGTCAAGGACGATGTCGAGGACCTGGGCGCGCTCTACACCGGTGCCAAGCTCGGCTGGGCCGTGCCCGACGAGATCCCGGTGTCCACGCTGCGCTCGATCGAGGACCTGGCGAAGCCCGAGGTGCGCGAGAAGCTGGGCGGGCGCATCCAGGGCATCGATGCCGGCGCCGGCTTGATGAAGCTGTCCGAAGAGGCGATCAAGGCCTATGGCCTGGACTACAAGCTGCTGACCGCTTCCGACGCGGCCATGGTGTCGTCGCTGGACCGCGCGATCCAGCGCAAGCAGTGGATCGTGGTGACAACCTGGTCGCCGCACTGGATGTTCTCCCAATACAAGCTGCGCTACCTGGAGGACCCGAAGCAGTCATTGGGCGGCTCCGAATCGATCCACGCGCTCGGGCGCAAAGGCTTCAGCGCGGCGTTCCCGAAGGCCGCCGCTTTCGTGCGCAACATGAAGCTGCCGCTGGCCGACCTGGAAACCGTGATGCTCAAGGCCCGCGACAGCAACGCCGCAAAGGAAGCAGCGGCCTACGTCGCTTCGCACGGCGAGGCGGTGGACCGCTGGCTCGCAGGCGCCTGAGCACGCCGCTTCCGTGGGGCGGGCGCCGCCCCACAGCAGCGGGCTCAGGCCATGTGCAGGGTCGCGCTGCTGGCCGCCGGGTCCACGCCCAGCCCGCGCGCGCCTGGATCGGGCGCAGTTCCCAGATGCACCAGACCCTGGCTGCCGCCCTGGCGCCGATGATCGCTGGGTGAATGACCGAACTGGGCCCTGTAGGCCTTGCAGAAGTGCGATGCGGTCTGGAAGCCGCAGGCCACGGTGATCTGCATGATGGGCGCGCTGGTATGCGCCAGCAGCTCGCGGGCACGGCGCAGCCGCAGCGCGAGATAGTGCTGCGCCGGCGTCACGTCGTGGTAGCGGTGGAACAGGCGCTCGAGCTGGCGCAACGAAACGCCCGTCGCATCCGCGATCTCCGACAGGGCCAGCGGTTCTTCGATATTCGCCGCCATCAGCTCCGTCGCCTCGACCAGGTGCTCATACCCCGGGCCGACGAACTCGGGCTGCGGCAGCCGCTGCTGGTCGGTCTGGTCACGCACCCGATCGACGATGAACTGCTCGGAGATCGCCATCGCCAGCTTGTTGCCGTGGTCGCCGCGCACCAGATGGAGCATCAGGTGCAGCGGGGCGACACCGCCGGAGGCGGTGACCCGGTCCCGATCGATGACGAAGACCTCGAGTGCGAACCGCACCTTGGGACAGGCCTCGCGCAGCGCCGTCAGGTTCTCCCAGTGCACGGCGCAGCGGTAGCCGTTCATCACGCCGGCTTCCGCCAGTGCGTGCGCACCGGTGCACAGCCCGCCGAGCACCTGCCCCCGCGCCGCACGGCGGCGCAGGTCCTGCACCACGGCGTCGCTGATCACCTTCTGGACCTCGACGCCACCGCACACGAACACCACGTCGCACGCGTCGAGGTCGGCGAGGCGGCCGGGCTGGACCAGCGTCAGGCCGTTGCTCGCCGCCGTTTCCTCGCCGTTCACCGTCGCGATGCTCCACTTGTAGAGCCGCTGCCCACTCAGCAGATTCGCCATGCGCAGCACTTCCAGCGCGTTGGCGAACGCGATCATCGAGTAGCTGTCCAGCAGCACGAAGCCGAAGTGGCGGACCGTGGAATCAGGAGACGAAGGAGGAGCAGTCATCGCTGTAGGAACTTCGGCATCGGATGACCGCTGGGGTACCGCCGCGATTTGCACAAGCCATCTGGCGGCACGAGCCACACAGGCTCAACGCGGCTTCTTCTTTTATTCTCGTCAAGGCACCGTGCGGCTTGAACCGGGACTTACGCTTAGCGCAAATCAGCGAAACCGCAACGTCGACGCAGGCGGCCCGGACCGCGCCGTTCGGTCGCGTTCGGGATGCTCGAATCGGGCCGTGATCGCCTGCGCGGCGTCACGGCGCCGGCGGGTGGACCAGCGACAGCTTGTGCAGGTGCTCCAGCAGCAGTCGCGCCTTGTCCATCGCCGAGCCTTCGCGGATCACGGTACCGCCTGAGCGAGCCGACTCGGCCGATCCGGTGGCGCGTGCCATGCGCGCCGCACCGCTCTGCGCGGACACTGGCGCGAGCGGCCGTCGCTGCTTGCGCGCCGGCTCGTAGGTCCAATCGACGCCCGTGGTCGACACGGACGCCGGCGTGACAGCGACCGACTCCACGATCCGGCCCCTTTGCGCCGCCGCCCAGGAATACCGCTGCGGCAGGTCCTCGCGCTGCTCCAGGCGCGGGCTGGTGACGAGCACGGCGGCCACACCCGGATCCAGTCGCCAGGAGCGCCGGGCGCCGCGCGGCAGTGCCTGCACGACGCGCCAGCCGCCGTCGGCTTCGTGCAGCAGATCGATCACCTCGTGGATCACCGGCCGCTGCAGACGCTGCGCCAGCGCATAGGGCAGCAGCCCGCTGGCGAGGCCGGATTCGGCACGCGGCCCGGCGAGCACGAGTCCGGCGTCGCGACACGCGTTCTCGAGCACGGGCACGATGTCCGCCAAGCCCGCATCGCCGCCGACCCGCAGCCGCATCAGTTGACTCGGGCCTTGCGCCAGATAGTCGCGTGCAACATCGGCGGGCATGTCGCCGACCGTGCACAACCAGGGCTCGCCACGTTCGCCCAGCGCCTTCTGCGCCAGCGCGACCGCAGCGGCATCGGCTCGGCTGCGGGTCGCGCGGCCGCTCGTCGGATCGACGCGCACGCTGACCAGCACCGCGAGCCCGACCTGCTTGGATGCACTCATCCGACCATCTCCACCGAGTTCGGGTTGGCACGCACCAGCGTGAGCAGCGCGCGCATCAGGTTCTGCACGTCCTCGGCCACCGTGAGCTCGGAGCGTTGCGCGATCGGTGCCGCCGTGTCGGTGTTGACCGCGATGACATGCCGGCATTCGCGTATGCCTTGCAGATGCTGCACCGCGCCGGAAATGCCCATGGCCAGGTAGCCGCGAGCCTGCACGGTGCGACCGGTCGCACCGATCTGCTGGCTGCGCGGGAAACGCCCATCGTCCACCGCGACGCGCGAGGCACCCACCGCAGCGCCCAGTGCCTCCGCGAGTTCGTGGAACAGCGCGACATCGGTGACGCCGTTGCCGGCGGCGAGGATGAACTCCGCTTCCTCCAACGCGACCTGCTGCGCCTTGCCGGCAGCGCGGCCCA
>DATEFR010000662.1:0-4044 GCA_035280545.1 Burkholderiaceae bacterium
GTACCTGAAGGCGGTGATCCCGTTCTGACCGCGAGACGGCGGCGCCGCGTCAGCGGCGCCGCAGCGTTTCGCTCGGGTGCTCGCCGAAGCGGGCCTTGTACTCGGCGCTGAAGCGGCCCAGGTGCGTGAAGCCCCAGCGCAGCGCGATCCCCGAGACGCCCGTCGAGACGCAGCCCGACACGAGGTCGCTTCGAACGCGCTCCAGCCTCAGCTCCCGCAGGTACTGCATCGGGCTCATGCCGCAGAAGTCCTGGAAGCCGCCGTAGAGCCCGCGCAGGCTGCAGCCGGCGACTTCGGCAAGCTGAGCGGCATTCACCGGTTCGTGCGCGTGCGCTCTGAGGTATTCCTGCACGCGGCGCACATGGCGCGGCAGCACCGCCGTGCGCCTGGGCAAGGGCTCGTCGCGATAGTTGTGCGGCTGTTCCGCGAGCAAGGTCGTGGCGACCATCTCTTCGGCGCGCGCGAGCATCAGCTTGTGCTCGGCAGGATCGAGGCCGCTCTCGGCGCAGTCGACCAAGAACTTGAGCACGCACTGCCAGGCCGGGCTGTTGCGCCACTCGAAGCCGACGCGGAACTCCAGCGGCCGCTCCACGGGCTGGCCGCGCTGCGCAGCCAGCATGCGCTCGAGGAAGGGGCGCGCGACGCGGACCATGAGTTGATCGTTGTCGGCGCTCCAGCGCATCGTCAGCGGCAGGTTGGGGCTCGCGATGCTGCCCAGGCCCTGGCAGGACTCCACTTCCTCGCCTCCGCACGAGACGTGCGAGTGCCCACCCAGCGGCATCATCACCAGGAAGAAGTCCGCCAGCGGACCCGGATCGATGCCGACGTCGGCGCCGTAGCACAGCCGGCTCACGCTCACGTCGCCGAACACCGCGTGGTGCATGCGCGCTTCCACGCGCTGCCCGCCGCTGGCCACCGTGAGGTCGTGAGGCTTCATCACGCGTCCCACCATCGCGCGTGTCTCAGTCAGGTCACGGGAGACGAACAAGCGGCTTGCCGGGGCCCCGAGAAAGGCACCGCTCAGCGTGGTCGAGCGTGAGGGGGTGTTCGGTTGAAGCATCGTGGCCTCCGAGAAGGCACCCGCATGCAAGGCTGGTGCCAGACCGGTTCCGTGTCAAGGGACGGGGCAACTTTAGAAATAAAGCATCTGGCGAGGTCTAGGGTTTGCCCAGGTGAGTGCCTGCGGGCTGTCCATTCCGTGCAAGTTCTATCCGATTGCTGCAATCGAGAGGCTTGACCGTCCGGGTGCATGCAGCGCCTTGCGCACGCCATCCGGGTGCGCCGCCTTGTCCACTTTCTGCAGACCTTGTTCGGGGACTGCGCAAAGGCGAAGCGCTCGCGCCGGATGCGTTGACCCGAGGGCTCCTGCCGCCGAAGCTGACGCCGTGGACGCCCGTGGGGCATCGCAAACATCGGCAGGAAAGTCATGGCGGAACGATCGTTCGTCGAGGAAGTCAAGAAGCTGCGCCTGGGCGCAGGCGAGGTGTTCAGTGGCGAGGGCATCCTCGCGGTCACCAAGGCCCTGCTGGAATCGGGCGTCGCGTACGTCGCGGGATACCAGGGCGCGCCGATCTCGCACCTGATGGATGTGCTGGCGGATGCGCAGGACATCCTCGAGGAGAACGGCATCCGCTTCGAGAACAGCGCGAGCGAGGCGACCGCCGCCGCGACGTTGGCCGCATCGGTGAACTATCCGCTGCGCGGTGCCGTGACCTTCAAGGCCACCGTGGGGACCAACGTGGCCTCCGATGCGCTGGCCAACCTGGCCTCCGGGGGCGTGCAGGGCGGGGCGCTGATCATCGTCGGCGAGGACTACGGCGAAGGCTCCTCGATCATGCAGGAGCGCAGCCACGCCTTCGCGATGAAGTCGCAGATGTGGCTGCTCGACCCGCGGCCGAGTCTGCCTTGCATCGTGCAGGCCGTGAAGGATGGCTTCGAGCTCTCGGAGGCGAGCCACACGCCGGTGATGCTGCAGCTGCGCATCCGCGCCTGCCACGTGCACGGCCAGTTCGTCGCGAGCGACAACCGCCGGCCGTCCTTCACGCTTGCGCAGGCGCTCGAGCAGCCGCGGCGCGATGTCGATCGCATCGTGCTGCCGCCGGCGAGCTTCCTGCACGAGCGCGAGAAGGTCGAGCAGCGCTGGCCCGCCGCCGTGCGCTTCATCCAGGAACGCGGGCTCAACGAGTTCTTCGGCAGCGATGACGACGACATCGGCTTGATCGTCCAGGGCGGCGGCTACAACACCGCGCTGCGCGTGCTCGAGCGGCTGGGCCTGGCCGATGTGTACGGCGAGTCCCGCGTGCCGCTTTACGTGATGAACGTGGCCTATCCGCTCGTCGATGCCGAGATCGAGCGCTTCTGCCGGGGCAAGCGTGCGGTGCTGCTGCTCGAGGAAGGGCAGCCCAACTTCGTCGAGCAGAACGTCGCCGGCATCCTGCGCGCCCAGGGCCTCGCCACGGTCCTGCACGGCAAGGACTTGCTGCCGATGGCCGGCGAGTACAACGCGGCGACGCTGATGGCGGGGATGCGCAAGTTCCTGTCGAAGTACGACCGGCTGCCGGCCGGCGCCTGGCAGGCGCCGAAGAAGGTGATCGCGATCGGTGCGGCGTCCCTCGACCAGAACGTTCATTCGAGGCCGCCGGGTTTCTGCACCGGCTGGCCCGAACGTCCGATCTTCACCGCGATGAAGCTGGTCGAGCGCGAGCTGGGTCCGCACCACATCAGCGCCGACATCGGCTGCCATCTGTTCTCCATCCTGCCGCCTTTCAACCTGGGCAACACGACCATGGGCTACGGCCTGGGTGCCGCGGGAGCCGCGGCGCTGAACGTGCCGGACGCAGGCAAGCGCGCGATCAGCGTGATGGGCGATGGCGGCTTCTGGCACAACGGGCTGACCAGCGGGATCGCCAACGCGGTGTTCAACCGCAGCGACAACCTCACGATCGTCGTCGACAACAGCTACACATCGGCCACCGGTGGCCAGGACATCCTGTCGTCCAAGGCCTTGAACAAGACGCGCAGCACGGGCCACGAGATCGAGCAGGCGGTCCGCGGCGTCGGTGTGCGGTGGGTGAAAACGCTCAAGCGCACCTACGACCTCAAGGCGATGACGGCCACCCTGCGCGAGGCGCTGACCACGGGCGACAAGGGTCCGAAGGTGCTCGTGGCGCAGAGCGAATGCATGCTCAACAAGCAGCGCCGCGAGAAGCCGCTCGTGCGCAAGGCGGCCGCCGCGGGCAAGCGCGTGGTGCGGGAGCGCTTCGGCGTCGACAGCGACACCTGCACCGGCGACCACTCGTGCATCCGCCTGTCGGGTTGCCCGTCCCTGACCGTGAAGCCGAATCCGGACCCATTGCGCACCGACCCGGTCGCGTCGGTGGTCGACAGCTGCGTCGGCTGCGGGCTGTGCGGCGAGGTGTCGCACGCGGCCGTGCTGTGCCCGTCCTTCTATCGCGCGGAGATCGTCACCAACGCGGGACGCCTCGAGCGCTGGCGCGAGCGCGCTCGCGCGTGGGTCATCGGCTGGCTGCAGCGCCGCGACGAACGACGGCTGGCCGCCTGGGCCTTTTGAGGGAGCGGCACATCATGACGATGACGGACCAACCGATCAAGATCGCGATCCTCGCGATGGGCGGCGAGGGCGGCGGCGTGCTCGCCGACTGGATCGTGGCACTCGGCGAGGCCAACGGGTGCTTCGCGCAGACCACGTCGGTGCCCGGCGTGGCGCAGCGCACGGGCGCCACCATCTACTACGTCGAGCTCCTGCCGGTCGCGGACCGCCTGCAGACCCGGCAGCCGGTGCTGGCGCTGATGCCGCTGCCCGGTGACGTCGATGTGGTGCTGTGCTCCGAGCTCATGGAAGCCGGCCGCGCGGTGCAACGCGGCCTGGTGACGGCCGATCGCACGACGCTGCTCACCTCGACCCATCGTGTCTATTCCATCGCCGAGAAGAGCGCCCTGGGTGACGGCCGGGTGGACGGCGAGGCGCTGCTGGGCAACGCGCGCGCGGCGGCGAAGAAGATCGTGGCCTTCGACATGGCGCAG
>DATEFR010000663.1:0-4472 GCA_035280545.1 Burkholderiaceae bacterium
GCGAACAAGATCGAGCCGGGCAAGCGCCCGCTGTCGTCGATGAGCCCGACCATCGTCACGAAGGACGGCAAGACCGTGATGGTCGTCGGCACGCCGGGCGGCAGCCGCATCATCACCGCGGTGCTGCACACGATGATCAACGTGATCGACTACGGCATGAACGTGCAGGAGGCGGTCGACGCGCCGCGCTTCCACCAGCAGTGGCTGCCCGAGTCGACCAACGTCGAGAACTTCGCGCTCAGCCCCGACACCCGCAAGATCCTCGAAGGCATGGGCCACAAGCTCGGCAACCCGCAGCCGGCGAACCACCTCGCGGCGATCCTGGTCGGCGCACCGGCGCTGGGCGGCAAGCCGGTCGGCAAGAACCGCTACTACGGCGCCAACGATCCGCGGCGCAACACCGGGCTCGCCCTCGGGTATTGAACGGAAACTCCCTCTCCCAGTGGGAGAGGAAGTAAAGCTTGCATGCTTCCAGCGCATGCAAAGCCTGCGAAATGACCGTTTGAGCGCGCTCCGGTGCCCGCCGATCATGGTGGCCACCACCGAGACACTGGAGCGCCACGATGCTCGTCACCGCTGCTTCGCATGAAGACGCCGCTGCCGTGCGCAGCGTGGCGGATTGCCGCGAACGGATCGAGCTGGCCGACGGCCGGCACGTGATCGTCTGCCCGGTCGACCCGGCCGATGCGCGTGCCGAGCAGGTGTTCGTCGCCGACGGGCTGTCGCCCGCATCGCGCTACCGCCGCTTCCATTTCGGGCTGCGCCAACTGCCCGACGAGCTGGTGCGGCAGATGACCGAGATCGACCAGTGGCAGCACGTCGCGCTGGTCGCGCGGCCGGCCGGCGACCCGCATGGCGCGATCGTCGCCGACGCGCGTTACGTGCGGTCGGACGCCGCCGCCGAAGCCGAGTTCGCGATCGCCGTCGCCGATGCGTGGCAGCGTGTCGGCCTGGCGCGCGAGCTGCTGCTGCGCCTGGCCCGTCATGCCCGCGCGGCAGGTGTGCGGCATCTGTACGGCGACGTGCTGTGGGGCAATCAGCCGATGATCGCGCTGGCGCGTGCGCTGGGCGGCGCGTTGGAGCGCCACCCCGGGGACGCGACGCTGCTGCGCGTGGTGTTCGCCGCGTAACCAACCGACGTTCTAGGCCTCCACGGGCCGGGTCTCGCTGCGTTCGACGTCGGCCGTCAGGCGGCCGACCAGCAGCTCGATCAGATGAAAGCCGAACGCCGGGTTCTGGAAGTACAGCTCCATCACGGTGTTTTCGTGCATCTCGAGCACATGGCAGGGCGACATGGCCGTGGCGGTGTGGGTCCGCTTGCGGCTCGGGGAGAACAGCGCGATCTCGCCGAAGATGCGACCGGTCTCGAGCGGCTTGCCGATGTCGCTCAACTGCAGTTCGCCATCGACCAGGAAATACAGGTGGCGCGCGATGTCGCCCTTGCGGAACAGCACTTCGCCCGGGACCAGCCGCCGCGGCTTCATGTAGGGTCGCAGCCAGAGGCCCGACAGGTCGGCATCGGCCTGGGCCCGATGGACGCGGCGCGTCAGCCGCGTCACCTCGACGGCCCGAAAGACATTGATCGGCAGCAGCGCGCTGGCGACCAGCAGCGTCGTGATGTTGGGCGCGAGCGCACCGAACACCAGCATCGAGAGATCGCTGCCGGCGGCCAGCCAGCGCAGCGGCAGCATCGTCCGCACGAACGCGCCCGCGACGATCAACACGACGCCCAAGGTCACGGCGATCGCGGCGACGATGTGCGCCGGCGAGCTCAGGTACGTGCTCATGTGCGTCTGGGCCGTCGCGGCCGTCTGGGCGATCCAATCCGAAAATCCCATGGCACTCCTCTTGTTCCGACCGTTTCGGACAAGCAGCATGACCTGCGGACGCGAAGACGACAAGGCCGCGGCCGCAGGTGATACCCGCGGCGCGGGCCGCCGGTGCGGGTCAGTCGACCGGCCAGGGCATCTGCTTGGGCAAGGTCATTGCCGGTGTTTCGGGCGCCTCGGGCCCAGCGGGTGCCACGTGGCCGCTGACCTCGCGCCACCACGGCACGACGACTCCGTCGGCCCGCGCCGGCTCGACCGGTTCGCCGAGGCGCGGCATCAGCAGCGGAACGCCGCGCGCCGGGGCCAGCGCAAGCAGCGTCTCGGCCGGCTCGTCCCAGTCGTGCATCGCGAGGCTGAACGTGCCCCAGTGCACCGGCAGGAACGCGCCGCCGCCGAGCAGCGCGTGGGCCTCGAGCGCGTTCGTCGGGCCGAGGTGGATGTCGCCCCACGACGGATGGAACGCGCCGACCTCCAGCATCACCAGGTCGAACGGGCCGAGCCGCTCGCGGATCGCCGCGTACTCGCCGGTCAGGCCGGTGTCGCCGCTGAAGAACACCGAGTGCCGCGGCGTGCGGATGACCAGCGAGGACCACAGCGTCGCATTGCGATCCTTCAGCCCGCGTCCGGAGAAGTGCTGCGACGGTGCCGCGGTGATCGTGAGCTCGCGGCCCGGGAGCTGGTGCGACTCCCACCAGTCCAGTTCGGTGATGCGCTCGGGTGCGACGCCGAACGCCTCGAGATGCGCGCCGACACCCAGCGAGGTCACGAACGGCACTTCGCTGCGCGCGAGCTCGACGATCGTCGGGTAGTCCAGATGGTCGTAGTGGTCGTGCGAGACCAGCACGAGATCGACAGGCGGCATCTTCGAGAGGCGCACCGGCACCGGCTGGAACCGTTTCGGGCCGGCGAGCCGCGACGGCGACGCGCGGGGTCCCCAAACCGGGTCGGTCAGCACGCGGCAGCCATCGATCTCGATCAGCACGGTCGAGTGGCCCAGCCAGGTGGCGCGCAGCCCGGTGTCGGGCGGACGCAGCCAGTGCGCCAGCGGGTTCAACGCCGGCAGCGGCGCATCCGGCACGCGGCGCGGGCCGCCGCAGAGGAAGTCGGACAGCGTGGGCCGCGGTGCGTTCAGGTCGCGCAGCCCCGGCGCGATCGGATGGACATTGCGAAAGCCCTCACCGGCCCAGCGCGGCGATGCCTGCATGCGTTCCAGTCGCAGACCCGTGGCCTTCTTGCCGAGTGACTTCATCGTTGCCTCGCCGTGGGGACTTGTCGCAAGGCTCCACCATACCAGCCGCTAGACTGGCGGGCCGCTGCGGCGGATCACCCATGGAGCCTGTCGGATGAGAGACCACCTCGACGAGCGCAAGCGCTGGTGGGCGCTGTATGTGCTGTGCCTGGGCGTGCTGATGATCGTGCTGGACACGACGATCGTGAACGTCGCGTTGCCATCGATCCGCGCCGACCTGCAGTTCAGCGAGACCTCGCTGGTCTGGGTCGTCAACGCGTACATGCTGACGTTCGGCGGGTTCCTGCTGCTGGGCGGGCGGCTCGGCGATCTGCTCGGGCACCGGCGCATGTTCCTGCTGGGCATCACCGGGTTCACGCTCGCGTCGCTGGCCTGCGGGCTGGCGGGTTCGCAAGGCGTGCTGATCGGCGCGCGTGCGGTGCAGGGGCTGGCCGGCGCGGTGGTCTCGGCGGTGTCGCTGTCGCTGATCATGAACCTGTTCACCGAGCCGGCCGAGCGGGCGAAGGCGATGGGCATCTACGGTTTCGTCTGCGCCGGCGGCGGCAGCATCGGCGTGCTGCTGGGCGGGCTCTTGACCAGCGCGCTGAGCTGGCATTGGATCTTTCTCGTCAACCTGCCGATCGGCATCGCGGTCTATGCGCTGTGCGTCGCGCTGCTGCCGTCGGTGCGCGGCCAGGCGGCCGGGCAGAAGCTGGACGTGGCCGGTTCGATCACGGTGACCTGTTCGCTGATGCTCGCGGTCTACGCGATCGTCAACGGCAACGAGGCCGGCTGGACGTCGGCGCAGACCTTGGGCCTGCTGGGCGCCGCGGCGCTGCTGATGATCGTGTTCATCGCGATCGAGGCCAAGGTTGCCGCGCCGCTGATGCCGCTCGCGCTGTTCACGCTGCGCAGCGTCGCGGTCGCCAACGTGGTCGGCGTGCTGTGGGCCGCGGCGATGTTCGCGTGGTTCTTCATCTCCGCGCTCTACATGCAGCTGGTGCTGGGCTACAGCGCGATGCAGGTCGGGCTCGGGTTCCTGCCGGCCAACCTGATCATGGCGGCGTTCTCGCTGGGGCTCTCGGCCAAGATCGTGATGCGCTTCGGGATCCGCATGCCGCTCGCCGCGGGGTTGCTGTTCGCGGCGATCGGCCTCGTGCTGTTCGCGCGCGCGCCGGTGGGCGGGGATTTCGCCGTCGACGTGCTGCCCGGCATGCTGCTGCTGGGCCTGGGCGCCGGCGTCGCGTTCAACCCGGTGCTGCTGGCTGCGATGAGCGAGGTGCCGGTCAGCGAATCGGGGCTCGCGTCGGGCGTCGTCAACACCTCGTTCATGATGGGCGGCGCGCTCGGCCTGGCCGTGCTCGCGAGCCTGGCCGCGTGGAAGACGGGCGGATCGACCGAGGTCGAAGCGCTGG
>DATEFR010000664.1:0-6512 GCA_035280545.1 Burkholderiaceae bacterium
GCCGCGCGTCGCGGTGCCGGCCGCGACGCCGCCGCCGCGCACCGCCGATTACATCCTCGCGGTCGTCAACACCGAGCTGGTCACGAACAACGAGCTGCAGCAGCGCCTCGCGCGCATCCGCGAAGATGCCAGCCGCAGCAATGCGACGCTGCCGCCGCCGGCCGAGTTGCGCAAGCAGGTGCTGGACGTGCTGATCGACGAACGCGTGCAGATCACGAATGCGCGCGACAGCGGCCAGCGCATCGACGACAACGAGCTCGATCGGGCGGTCGCCAACGTCGCGGTGCAGAACCAGCTGACGATGCCGCAGCTGCTCGATCGGCTGAAGACTCAGGGCATTCCCTATGCCACGTTCCGCAACAACGTACGCGACCAGCTGCTGATCGAGCGAGTGCGCGAGCGCGAGGTCAGCCAGCGGATCAAGATCAGCGCCGAAGAGGTCGACGCCTTCCTCGACAAGCGGCGCGCCGCGGCCGGCACGTCCATGCAGCTCAACATTGCGCAGGTGCTCGTGACCGTGCCCGAAGGCGCGAGCGAGGCCGACGTCGCGCAGCGCCGCGCGCGCGCCGAGGCGGCGTTTGCGCGCATCAAGAGCGGCGAATCGTTCGAGGCCGTCGCGCGCGAAGTCTCCGAAGACGGCAACCGTGCCCAGGGCGGCGTGATCGGGCTGCGCCCGGCAGACCGACTGCCCGACGTGTTCGTCGAGGTCGTGCGGCCGCTGAAGCCGGGCGATGTCTCGCCGACGCTGCTGCGCAGCGGCGCGGGCTTTCACATCATCAAGCTGGTCGAACGCAAGGAGGCGGGCGGACTGGTCGTGACGCAGACCCATGCGCGCCACATCCTGCTGCGTGTCTCGCCACAGCTCTCGCAGGAGGCGGCGGTGCGGCGCATGGCCGACTTCAAGCGCCAGATCGTGTCGGGCACGCGGACCTTCGAGCAGATCGCGCGCGAGAACTCGGAGGACGGCTCGGCACAGCAGGGCGGCGATCTCGGCTGGGCGTCGCCGGGCAACTTCGTGCCCGAGTTCGAGGAGGCCATGAACGCGCTGCCGCTCAACGGGTTGTCCGAGCCCATCGTCTCGCGCTTCGGCGTGCACCTCCTGCAGGTGCTGGAGCGCCGCCAGACGACGGTCGACCTGAAGCAGGCCCGCGAGCAGGCGCGCAACGTGCTGCGCGAGCAGAAGTTCGAGGACGCGTACCTCGAATGGATCCGCGACCTGCGCGGCCGTGCCTACATCGAAATGCGCGAGCCGCCGCAGTCGTGATGGCGGCGTCGTCGTAAAGCCGTGCGCGACGTCGCTTGAAGCACCAACCCCGCAAGCGGTTCGGCCAGCACTTCCTGGCCGACGACTCGGTGATCGAGCGCATCGTCGAGGCGATCGCCCCGAAAGCCGACGATGCGATCGTCGAGATCGGCCCGGGACTCGGCGCGATGACGGTGCCGCTGGCCCGGCGGCTGGCGGGTCTCACGGTGATCGAGCTCGACCGCGATCTCGCGCAGCGGCTGCGCACGACGCGGCCCGAGCTCACAGTGATCGAGGCCGATGTGCTGAAGGTCGACTTCGCCGCGCTGGCCGCCGAGCGCGGGCTGTCGTTGCGCATCGTCGGCAACCTGCCGTACAACATCTCGTCGCCCATCCTGTTTCATCTGCTCGAGGCGGTCGACCATGTGGTCGACCAGCACTTCATGCTGCAGAAGGAGGTGGTCGAGCGCATGGCCGCGGCACCCGGCGGCAAGGAGTACGGGCGTCTCAGCGTGATGCTGCAGTGGCGCTATCGGATCGAGTCGCTGTTCGATGTGCCGCCCGATGCGTTCGACCCGCCGCCGCGCGTCGATTCGGCCGTCGTGCGGATGCAGCCGCGAGCGGCGCCGCATGCGATCGCCGGGGCGACGCTGGAGGATCTGGTGCGTGTCGCGTTCTCGCAGCGCCGCAAGCTGCTGCGCCACACGCTGGGCCGCTGGCTCGAGGCAAAGGGCTATGCGGGCGGCTTCGATCTGCAGCGCCGCGCCGAAGAGGTGCCGGTTGCCGAGTACCTCGAGCTGGCCGCGGCGCTGCCGCCGGCCTAGAAACAAAAACCCCGGCACGCGGCCGGGGTCGTTGGTGTGATGTGGGGCGCAGCAGCGATCTACGGCGCCAGCGCGGGCGTCAAGCCGCGTTCAGCCACATCGCGGTATCGAACGCGCTGCACATCATCGGCATGTTCATCCCGAAGTTCGCATTGGCTGCGTTCTTCGAGGTCGCCTTGACCGGCTTGTTGTCGGCAACGTTCTGGGCCACTTCCGTCGCCCGCTCCCATGACCCGTTTTCCTGGGAGCGGGCTACTGAAAAGAATAAAAACACCTGAATGGTATTTTTCGCTCCGCCCAGAAGTCGGCAGCGTCACGGAACACATCGAGCAGCTGTTCGCGCGCTTCGCGGTCGAAACGCGGGTTGTCGGGCAACTGCTCCAGCACGACCACGAAGCCGGGCTGCGTGCCGGACTTGTGGACCAGATCGGTCATGCAGTCGTACAGCGCATCCAGGTTCTTGCCGAAGTGCGCCGGGAACATGAAGGCCTGGGCGATGGCCTCCAGCACGTCCTGTTTGGACTGGGCATTGGTCAGGTTCGCATAGAGGAAATGCTGGTTCGCGCCTTGCGCGGCCTGCATCAAGTCCTCTACGCGAAAGGCGCGTATCGACTGGACGATGTTTGGACGGACTGTCTGCAACAGCATGGTCACGTTCCTCCTTGATCAACAAACTCAGGACTGCAGAGAACTTGAACGAACAGCGCTCTTCACTCGACAACGATGCGGCTGAAGCTCGCGTAATGGTCACCCGTGTAGTAACAAGCCTGCGGCTGCGTCGGCGGCTGGCCGCCGCAGACGATGCGGCGGGCACCCCGGGTGTGCGAACGCGGCGTCGGCACCGTGTACTCGCGGTAGTAGCCCCTGGGCTGCGCCGGCAGCAAGCGCTCGCGGTTGCCGAAGATCACGCCGTCCTTGGGGTAGGGGAATGGTCCGCCAGCGCGGATCAGGGTGTAGGTGGCCTGGGCTTGCGTCGGCAGTTGCGCCAGCGTGACGGTTTGCGACGCCGCCGTGGTTTCCTTGGCCTGCGCGGCGCTGGTGACCGACGCCAGTGTCGCTGCCAGTGCCGCCGTCGAGACCGCTGCCGTGACCTTCAGCCCTATCTTCCGCAGAGCTTGCCACCGCCGTGGCCGACCGGAGAAATACACGGGTTATCCCTGAATTCAGAATCCCTGATGCTACCGAATCGGGCACAAAAGCTCAAGCCTCTGCCTCAATTTTAGGCAGTAAAGCCTATGAGATTGTGAGCGCACGCTCTCGTTGAGGATGTTCTGCAGAGCGAGGAGGCGACAGGTTTTCCGGCGCCTTCACAGGCGCCGGAGGGGCTGTCACGGCAGGGTCGCGAACTTTTGGGGTATTCGCCCCAAGTCGGCCGCTTTGTGCTGCACCGTCAACGTGCGGCGTTGGCGTCGGCGACGGTCATCGCGGTCATGTTGATGATGCGGCGCACGGTGGCCGAAGGTGTCAGGATGTGCACCGGTCTGGCGGCGCCCAGCAGCACCGGGCCGATCGCGATGCCGCCGCCGGCAGCCGTCTTCAGCAGGTTGTAGCTGATGTTCGCGGCGTCGATGTTCGGCAGCACCAGCAGGTTGGCTTCGCCAGTCAGCGCGCTGTCCGGCATCAGGCCCTGGCGGTACTTGGCGTCCAGCGCCGTGTCGCCGTGCATTTCGCCATCGACCTCCAGCCAAGGCGCGTCGCGTTGCAGCAACGCGAGTGCCTCGCGCATCTTCACCGCCGACGGCTGGTTGCTCGACCCGTAGTTGCTGTGCGAGAGCAGCGCAGCCTTCGGCTGGAGCCCGAAGCGCATCATCTCCTCGGCGGCCATCACGGTGATTTCGGCCAACTGCTCGGCGGTCGGGTCGTAGTTGACGTGGGTGTCGACCAGCATCACCTGCCGTCCCGGCAGGACCAGGCCGTTCATGCAGGCGTAGGTCTTCGCTCCTTCGCGCTTGCCGATCACCTGGTCGATGTAGTGCAGGTGGATGGCCGTCGTGCCCCAGGTGCCGCACAGCATGCCGTCGACCTCGCCGCTGCGCAGCAGCATCGCGCCGATCAGCGTCAGGCGGCGCCGCATCTCGATCTTGGCGAGCTGGGCGGTCACGCCCTTGCGCTCGGTGAGCTTGTGGTAGGTCGTCCAGTAGTCGCGGAAGCGATGGTCGTTCTCGGTGTTGACCAGGTCGTAATCGCGCCCGGCCGCCAGCCGCAGCCCGAACCGCTCGATACGCTGGGCGATGACCTCGGGCCGGCCGATCAGCGTTGGCCGCGCGAGGTTTTCGTCGACGACGACCTGCGCCGCGCGCAGGATGCGCTCTTCCTCGCCCTCGGCGTATGCGATGCGCTTGTGCGCGGCGCGTTTGGCCATCGTGAAGATCGGCTTCATCGTCGTGCCGGACGCGTAGACGAAGGTCTGCAGCTTGTCGCGGTAGGCATCCAGGTCGGCGATCGGGCGCAGCGCCACGCCCGACTCCTCCGCCGCCTTCGCGACCGCCGGCGCGATGCGGATCATCAGCCGCGGGTCGAACGGCTTCGGGATCAGGTGCTCGGGGCCGAACGACAGCTTCGAGTCGGCATACGCGGCCGCGACCACCTCGTTCTGCTCGGCCTGCGCCAGCTCGGCGATCGCGTGCACCGCGGCGATCTCCATCGCGTCGGTGATCGTCGTCGCGCCCGAGTCCAGTGCGCCGCGGAAGATGTACGGGAAGCACAGGACGTTGTTGACCTGGTTCGGATAGTCGGTGCGGCCGGTCGCGATGATCGCGTCGCTGCGCACCTCCTTCACTTCCTCGGGCAAGATCTCGGGCGTCGGGTTCGCGAGCGCGAAGATCATCGGCGAGGGCGCCATCTTCGCGACCATCTCCTTCTTCAGCACACCGGCGGCCGACAACCCGAGGAAGATGTCGGCGCCTTCTATCACCTCGGCGAGCGTGCGTTTGCTCGTTTTCTGGGCGAACTGGACCTTGTCCTCGTCCATCAGCTCGGTGCGGCCCTCGTAGACGACGCCAGCCAGGTCGGTGACCCAGATGTTCTCGCGCGGCAACCCGAGCTTGACCAGCAGCGCGAGGCAGGCCAGCGCCGCGGCGCCGGCGCCCGAGGTCACGAGCTTGACCTCCTTGAGGTTCTTGCCGCTGACCTTCAGCGCGTTCAAAACGCCGGCGCCGACGACGATCGCGGTGCCGTGCTGGTCGTCGTGGAACACCGGAATCTTCATCCGGGCGCGCAGCGCGCGCTCGACGTAGAAGCAGTCCGGCGCCTTGATGTCCTCGAGGTTGATGCCGCCGAAGGTCGGTTCGAGCGCGGCGATCACGTCGACCAGCTTGTCGAGGTTCTTCTCGTTGACCTCGATGTCGAACACGTCGATGCCGGCGAACTTCTTGAACAGCACGCCTTTGCCTTCCATCACCGGCTTGGCGGCGAGCGGCCCGATGTCACCCAGGCCCAGCACCGCGGTGCCGTTCGTGATCACCGCGACCAGATTGCCGCGCGCGGTGTAGCGGAACGCGTTCGCCGGGTCGGTGACGATCTCCTCGCAGGCCGCCGCGACGCCGGGCGAGTACGCGAGCGACAGGTCGCGCTGGTTGACCATCTGCTTGGTCGCCGCGATCGCGATCTTCCCGGGGATCGGGAACTCGTGGTATTCGAGGGCGGCTTGCCGCAGCTCGGCGGCCTTTTGTTCGGATTGGGTGGACATGCGCTTGTCTCGTCGTGGAGGGATGTGAAGCGAACTGCGCGAGGAACGGGCGGCAGCACCGGCGGGCCATTGTAGGAGTGCGTCCATTCGTGCGGCACAGATAATGCGAATGCCGCATCGGCGAAGGCCCGAACGGCATGCCCCTTCCTTCCAGCCTCCATCCCGTTGTGGCGCCATGTCCCTGGGCGAATTCGACCTGATCGAAAAGTACTTCACCCGCCGCGTCCGGCGTGCCGCGCTCGGTGTCGGCGACGACTGCGCGCTGTTCGCGACCTCCCCCGGCATGCAGCTCGCGGTGTCTAGCGACATGCTGGTCGAAGGCCGCCATTTCCTGCCCACCGTCGCGCCCGACCGTCTGGGCCATAAGGCGCTCGCGGTCAATCTCAGCGACTTGGCTGCCTGCGGTGCGCGGCCGATAGCCTTCACGCTGGCGCTGGCGATGCCGCGGGTCGACGAGCCGTTCCTGGCCGGTTTTGCGCGCGGACTGCTCGCGCTGGCCGACGCGCACGAATGCGAGCTGATCGGCGGCGACACGACGCAGGGCCCGCTGAACCTGTGCATCACGGTGTTCGGCGAGTTGCCGACCGGGGAGGCGCTGCTGCGCTCGGGGGCGCGGAGCGGCGACGACCTGTACGTCAGCGGCACGCTGGGCGATGCGCGAGCGGCGCTCGAAGTGTTTCGCGGCAGCCTCGCGGTCGACGGCGCGGCGTTCGAATCGCTGCGCCGCGCGATGGAGCAGCCGACGCCGCGCGTGGCG
>DATEFR010000665.1:0-13108 GCA_035280545.1 Burkholderiaceae bacterium
ACGCCGGCGCATCGGTGCGCACCACGGCGATCCGCGCCAATCGCGTGCGGGTCGACGGGCAGATCAAGCCCGAGGACTTCTCGACGCAGGCCACCGCGGGCTCGGTGCGGCGGCGCGTCGAAATCATCTGGTTGCACCTGCTGACGCGCTTGTCGATATGACCCGCGGGGCGGGGCCCAACAATGGCCCATGCCCTCGTCTGAACGAATCGAGCGAAGCACGCGCTTCGTCGCGCTGGACGGTGTTCGAGGGGTCGCCGCGATCGCCGTCATGCTCTACCACTACAGCGAGTTCAGCGGCACGCCGTGGCTGCCGCGCGCATGGCTTGCGGTCGACGTGTTCGTCTGTCTGTCGGGCTTCGTGATCTCGCATCGCTACCAGCGCGAGATCGAGGCCGGCCTGTCGCTCGTCGAGTTCATGCGCCGGCGCCTCGTGCGTCTCTATCCGATCTACCTGTTCGGGCTGCTGTTCGGCGCGGCGATGTTCCTCGCGACCGAGGCCTACCCGCCGCACGGCTACGGCGCGGCCAGCTTCCTGAAGGCGCTGGCGCTGGGGCTGCTGGTCCTGCCGTACCCGAACGAGATGGTCCTGGCGCAGGGGACGACCCAGGCCACCGGGCTGCTCTTCCCGTTCAACGGCCCGTCGTGGTCGATGTTCTTCGAGCTGGCCGTCAATGTGGGTTTCTTCGCGTTGGTCGCATGGGGCGTGCGGCGCCTGCGCTGGGTGTTGGGAGTCAGCGCACTCGCCTATCTCTGGATCGCGCATGCGGCCACCGGGTTGAATGCCGGCTGGAACACGCACACGTTCGCGGCCGGCTTTCCGCGGCTGGCCTACGCGTTCGCGGCCGGCATGGCGGTGTACCGCTGGCACCGGCAGCATGCGGGCGACACCGCATTCGCGCAGCGCAATCGTCTGGGCCCGTTCAGCGTTGCGCTGATGCTGATCGTCTTCATGCTGCCGGTCTCGGCATTCGTCTCGCTCGTCGGCGTGCTCGCGCTCGGCCCCCTGATCGTCTGGGGCAATGCCGCGGCGCGGCCCGCGCCGCGGCTCGCGGCCACGTGCAGCTTCCTCGGCTGGATCTCGTATCCGCTGTACCTGGTGCACCTGCCGGTGTTCTACGCGCTGTCGCTGCCGGCACCGCGGCTGGCGGCGCCGAGCTGGGTCGTCATCGTCGTGAAGGCCGGCATCGCGTTCGCCGCGGCGTGGAGCGTCGCGCTGCTGGACGACGCGCTGCGCCGCCGCCGGCGCGCGACGCTGACGAGCTGAGGCGTATCGCGTCGGCTCGTCAGACCTCGGCCGCAGCGGGCGCCTCGAGCGGCGCGAAGCCGACGCGCTGGATCGCGATCGGCAAGGCCTGCATCGCGACCGTGCCGACCTCGAGCGCCCAGCGCGTGCCGCCGTCCGGCAGCGTGCCGATCTGCGTGAAGCCCAGCTTCGCGTAGTGGTCCTCGACGAGCTTGTTCTTCTCGGTCGGCAGGTAGCGGCCTATCAGTCGCCGCACGCCGCGCGCCACAGCCTGCGTCGCGAGCTCCTGCAGCACCGCGAGCTCGACCTTGCGGCCGAGCACGCGGCAGCTCATCAGCCAGGTGTCGATGTCCCAGTCGCCGGCGTGCTCGGCATCGCGGCGGCAGATGATCACGCTGATCATGCCGTTGTCGCCGAAGCTGTCGGCCAGCCGCACCTGCAGCGTGTACGCATCCGGGTCGTGCTGCGCCGCCGCGACCTCGGCCTCGGTGTAGCGCCGCGTCGTCAGGTTGAACTGGTTGGACTTGTTGATCAGCTGCGCGATGCGCGCGCGGCCGGTGTCGTCGAACGGCTGCAAGGTCATCTGCATGTTCAGCGACGCGAGGTAGGCGTCGACGTCGCCGGCCTGCTTCTGCAGCGCGACGCGGCGAGCGTTGTCCTGGTACATCTCGGCGCGCTGCCGGTCCTCGCCCGAATACGCGACGGCCTCGAAATACCCGGCCGCCATCAGCGTGCGCACGTACAGCGCCGGGTCGTCCGGCAACTCGGGCACCGCGACCTGCGGCAGCATCTGCCGCACCAGGCCGCGCTCGACCGGGTTGTCGTCGAGGAAGACCATCGCATCCAGTCCCAGCGACAGCTCCTCGGCGATCGCCTTGATGTTGGTCGCCTTGTCGTTCCAGTTGGCCTGGAACACCGCGATGTGGTCCTCGCGCAGCAGCATCTCGGGGTGCTCGCGGAACGGCTTGCGCGCGATCTCGTCGGTGTTCTTCGACGACACCGCGAGCACGATGCCGCGTTCGCGCAGCGAAAGTGCATTGCGCTGCACGTGCAGGTGCGCCTCGCCGGTCGCGTCGCCTTGGCCGATCACGATGCCCTCGAGCCCATCGTCGCCGATCACGCCGCCCCACACGGTGTTGTCCAGGTCCAGGATCAGGCACTTGCGGCTCTTGCCGCGCAGCGCCGCGATCAGGCGGCACACATGGTCCGCGTACAGCGGCAGGAAGGCGCTGGCGAACGGCAGCTTGGCCATGTTCCACAGCGTCGGGTCGTGCCACGCCGCGAGGCCGACGGTCTCGGCGATGTGCGCGACATCGAGCAGCAGGTCCTCGGTGCCGGCGACGCTTTGCGCGAGGCCGCGGTTGACCGCATCGATCAACTGCCGCGGCGTGCCGGGCAGCACGGCATCGAAGCTGCCGAACGACGATTCGACCGGCCGCGCGATCGTCTGCAGGATGCAGACCGCCTTGCCGTGGCTGCGCAGGCCCATGCGGATGGTTTCGAGGTGCGCGAGCGCCGCGTCCACCGTCTGCTGCGCGGCCTGCGCGTCGCCCGCCACGACGTTCAGCGGCAGCCCGCGATGGTCGACCGCGACCAGCACCGCATCGCACTGCGCCCGGTTGATGCTCGAGTCGGGTGCGAGCGCGGCCTGCATGACCTGGTCGTACTCGGCCTCGACGCATTCGAGCGCGATGCCATGGCGCGCCGCGCTGGCCACCAGCACCGGCACGAGGAAGTGCGAGGTCGCGTTGCTGATCAGGCCGAGGCGAAACGGCGTCAGCGGCGCGAACGCATGACCGGCGTCGCGTGCGCGCTGGATCGCCTTCGCGAGGCGGTTCAGCTGGTTCTCGTCGAGCGCGTGGTTCGCGAGGCCTTGCGTGCGCTTGCCCAGGTCATCGGCGCTGTCGGCGAGCTGGCGGCAGCGGGCCGAGAAGTCGTCGGGCGCCGCGGGCAGCCAGGCAAGTTGCGAATAGAGCGTTTCGTTGTTCATGAGCCCAAGGCCTCCTGGACGATCATCGTCGCGACTTGCGCGGGTGTCTGGAACGGCGCCTTCTCGCGCTGCATCGCGAGAAAGCGCTCGTCGAACGCGCTCAGCATGCGCGTCTCGGTGTAGCCGGGCTTGACCGCGCGCACGCGCAGCCACGGGTAGTCGGCCGCGAGCATCGCCAACACGCCCGCCAGGCCGTGCTTCGCGATCACGTAAGCACCCATGCCCGAGGCGGCGCTCTCGATGCCGTTCGCGCCGGCGCCCATCGCGCTGGTCAGCACGCCGACGACCGCGCCTTTCTTGTGCTTGCGCAAGCAGCGGCGCACCAGTTCGGCGAGCAGCCGCTGCGGCCCCATCACGTTGACCTGCCACTGCTGCTGCATGTCGCTCGCTTCGATCTTGCCGAACGGGGCGAGCGCAAGCGGCGGCGAACCGGCCAGCACCACGCCGGCGAGCGGCGGACCGGCTTCGAGCTGCTCGACCGCGGCGGCGATCGAGGCCTCGTTCTGCAGATCGAGCGCCAGCGCGATACCGCCGCAGCGCTGCGCGACGGCGTCGGCCGCCGTCGCGTTGCGGTGGTAGCCGACCACCGGCACATAACCGCGCGCGGCCAGCTGCTCGCACACCGCAGCACCGATGCCGCCCGAGCCGCCCGAGACCAGGAAGCGCGGCTTCGCCGAACCGTCCTCAGCGCCCACCGGCCACCACCTCCGCCTTGCCCTTCGCCAGCACCTTGCCGGCCGCGCGCAGCGTCAGCTTCAGCACGACCAGGCCGGTCGCTTCCGAGACCTCGTCGACCACACCGTCGACCTGCGCGGTCTGGTCCACGTACAGCGGCTTGCGGAAATCGAGCGCGACGCTGGCCCAGACGCTGTCGCGCCCCGGCAGCTGCATGCCGATCAGCTGCGACACCTTCGCCACCAGCAGCGCGCCGTAGACGACCGCGCCGTCGAAGCCTTTCGCGCGGGCGAACGCGTCGTCGGTGTGCAAGGGATTGAAGTCGCCCGACAGCTCGGCGAACTGCCGCATCTGCTGCGCACTGACGCTGAACTCGACCGTGGCCTGCCGCCCCGGCACGAGGTCGGCCAGCGCGAGCGGGAGCGCTTGCGGTATCGCCGGGTCGGTCGTCGTGCTCGTCATGCCTGCTTGGAGTCGATCAACGCGACGAATTCGCCGACGTTCTTCAGCCGTCCGACTTCCGCGGCCGAGAACTTCAGGCCGAACTTCTTCTCGACCGCGAGCACGAGGCGGATGTGGCTGAGGCTGTCCCACTCGTCGACGTCGTCGGCGGTCAGCTCGGGCGTGACGACGATCGTGTCGTCGTCGAACACGTCGCGAAAGATCGTCGTCAGCTGCGGATAGAGGGCATCGGCACGGGTGGTGGTCATGATGTTCTGCGTTCTCGAAGGATGGACAAACTGGCTGGCGCAGCCCGGCGGGCGGGCTCAACGCATGCTGGCGGACTGCTGCGTGGGCGACATGCCGGAGGACGGCGCGGCCTGTGCCGCCTGCGCGGCCTGCACCGCGAGCTCGTTGTTCAGCACCTCGCCCAGGCGCTGCGCCCAGGCTTCGGTGACGCGCGGCTTCGGATGGATCTCGTCGCTGAACTCGTCGTCGGGCATCACGTCGCTCATGTTCAGCACCGCGACGCCGGGGCGCCCGCGCAAGTGCGCCAGGGTGGCGCCGACGCGGCGCCGGTAGTCGGCCGCCAGCGCCGAGCCTTCGGCGTGCCAGTGCGGGATCGGCATGTCGACCAGCACGACGCGCCCCCCGTCGGCCAGGATCGTGTCGACCATGCGCTGCAGCGTCGCGATCGACGCGTCGCCGACGGTCTCGGCCTCGTCGGTGTAGTCGCGCCAGAAGGCGAGGTACTTCTGCTGCTGCGCGACATCGATCACCGCCGCGTTGCGCTGCGCATCGGTCAGCGCACGCTTCTTCGTGCCGAGAAGCTCGCGCATCGAGCCGGTCAGGTCGCGTGCCTCCTTGTCGAGCACCAGATACGGGCGGGTCAGCAGCACGCCCGCGTCCAGGTACTGCGGCGGCAGCAGCGGCACCGGGCCGGCCTCGGTGCGGCGATAGAAGCCGTAGCGGTAGCGCTCGATGTCGATGTCGGTATCGCCGGCGTGCCGGTCGGGCGTGTGCCAGCGCGCCTTGTCGTCGGCGAACAGGCCATACCAGAGGCCGATCACGTAGATGTCGTGCTGGCGCGCCGCAGGGCTCTGCACCTCGCGGACCAGCTCGACGATCTGCGCCACCTGGCCGATGTTGGAGCCGCCGACCGCCAGGTTGTGCACCTCGAGAGCCGGCACGCGCGCCTGCACCTGCGCCTGGCGGAAGCCCGCCCCCATGTTGGACGCGCCGAGCAGGATCGCCTTGTCGGCGCTGCTGTTCAGCCGGCTGCGCGCCATGAACACGTACTTGGGCTCGGTGATGTACAGCGAGGCGCCCGCGTTCATCGTGTTCAGCCGTTCGGCGACGCCGTCGCGCGGCACCAGCACCAGGCTCGCGACCAGCACCACGCCGTACAGCGCCAGCAGCGCCGTCAGCAGTTGTGCGATCTGGCTGAGGACAGTCTTCATCGCTCAGAAGGCCCGGTAGACGAATTCCGGCGCCTTGTGGAAGAACGACGCGACCGTGATGGCCAGCAGGATCTGCAAGGCCAGCGCGAGGTTGCGGCGGACCACGACGACCACGCCGCCGGCGGTAGCCGCCGTCGCGGCGGTCGGCGCACGCCGCAGCGTCGCGAGCTTGACGACCAGATCCCACACGAAGAACGTCACCGCGGTGGCGGCGGCCAGCGCGAGATAGCAGCCGACGATGCCGAACACGCCCAGGCGGCGGGTCAGCGCGAGCAACTGCGGCAAGTCCAGCCACAGGCAGCTCAACGCGAGCGCGAAATAGGCGAAGGTCAGGCCGCGCGACAGGTAGATCGCGACCGTCTTCTCGCTCAGCGCCCTGTAGCCCTTCTTGCCGAGGCGGCGTGTCATCGTCACCTGCCACAGCTTGTTGATGCTCGCGCCGGCGCCCATCAGCAGGCCGTAGACGACGAACACCGCGGTCGTGCCGTGCCAGACGCCCATGACCAGGAAGGTCACGAAGAACGCGATCACGCCCAGATAGGGGTCGAGCCGCGGCACCGTGACGCGCGCCGCCATCGCCTTCAGCAGCGGGTTGAAGAGATAGGTCTTGAACCAGTCCGACAGCGTCATGTGCCACCGCGACCAGAAGTCCAGGAAGCTGCGCGCGAGGAACGGCTTGTTGAAGTTCTCCGGCAGCTGCTGGCCCATCAGCGTGCCCACGCCGATCACGATGTCCATGTAGCCGGCGAAGTTGGCGTACAGGTACACCGTGTAGCAGACCGCCGCGGCGACGAACAGCACCGCCGACGCCGCGAACGACAGCGCCGCGGCCTCGTCGCCGAGCAGCCGGCCCGATAGCGTCGCGTAGAGGTAGTTGAAGATCGCCGAGATCGCGGCCACCTTCACGAAGCCCTTGATGACGCGTGCAAATGCGCCGAACACGCGGTCCGGGTCCAGTGCCAGCGCGCTCGCCTGCTGGCTCGCATAGTCCGGATAGCGCTGGATCGGCCCGGCGACGAACGACAGGAAGTTGCAGGTGTAGTTGAAGAAGTGCAGCGGCGAGACCGGCTGTGCGAGCTCGCCCTGGCGCGCATCGATCATCAGGTGCAGCACGCGGAACAGCACGTACGACAGGCCGATGACCAGGTAGGGGAACGGCAGGATCAGCACGCCGCCGAACAGGCTGCCGAGAAAGCTGAACTTCTTCAGCACGATGAACCCGACGATCACGACCGCGAGGCCGACGCCCAGCCCCGCCGCCGAACGGCTGCGCCGCACGCCCTCGACGATCAGCCAGCACAGCACGAGGAATGCGGCCAGCGGCAGCACCTGCACGACGTTGTCGAGATAGCTCGCGATGAACGCGAGATTCGCGGCGAACAACACGCCGCTGCGCCCCGCCGGCGACGGCAGCGCATTCGTCAGCAGCACGACGAGCGTGACGAACGCGATGAAGGTCAACGAGGTGAAGGCCACGGCAGTGCGTTCCTCTGAGCTCCTCAGCCGACGTTGAGCCGCTTCAGGATCGGCAGCAGCCCGTCGCGCCAGCGCTTCTGGCCGGCCGGCGCAAGATGCAGCTTGTCGTCGACGAAGTAGTCGGCATGCGGCGAGCCGTCGGGATCGGCGACCAGCGCATAGAGATCGAGCACGACGACATGCTGGCTCTCGTCGGCCAGCGAGGCGATCAGCTTGTTGACCGCCACGAGCTTGTTGGAATCGATAGGCGCCTTCGGGTTCGCCCGCGGCGGGATCGTGCACAGCACGATGGGCACGCCCGGCTGCTCGCGCTGCGCCAGCGCGATCATCTCGGCGAGGTTGCTGCGCGTCTGCTGGATGTCCTGCTGGGCACTCAGGTCGTTCGATCCGGTCAGGAGCACGATGGCCTTCGGATGCAGCGAGAGCACGTCTTCGCGGAAGCGGAACAGCAGCCCGCGCGTCGGCTCGCCGCCGATGCCCAGGTTCGCGACCGGGATGCCGGGCAGGTCCTGCGCCATCGTCTTCCAGCCGCCCACCAGCGAATCGCCGGCGAACACGACGCTGCCCTGGCGCGCCTCGCGCTTGGCCCAGAAGCTCTTGCGGTTGTCGTTCATGTACGGGAACACGCGGATCGCGCCCTGGCCGGGCCAATCCTTCGCATCCTTCGGGAACGGCGTGGGGCCGGTCGGCGATGCCGCGGGTGCAGATGTGGGAGCGGTAGCGTCTTGTGCAACGCTGCTGCCGTTCCATGCGAGCAGCATCGAAAGAAAGACGGCAACAGCGCCGAGGAGGTTCGATCGCAACTTCATGTCGTTCCGGTCCTTCGGGGAGGCCTTAGCAAACACTGCGCCTGTTTTTGTGCGCAGCGGCATTGTCACCAGCCCAGGGAGGGTGGCCCGCCGTAACAGAGGTAACCGAAGTGCTGTTGTGGCCCGGCGTCAGGGCGTCGTCTCGGGCGCAGCAGCGCTCGTGTTGTCGCCTTGTTGCCGACGACGCTGCAGCGCGGCGCGTGCGAAGCCGATCAGATCGACGATCAAGCGCCGGTCGAGCAGCGCAACGCAGCCGAAGTAAACGATCGCACCCAACGGCGCGAGCACGGCCAGGCGCGCGAGCGAGTTCCACTGCGCAAGCGGCGTCATGCGACTGGCCCACACCGCCGCGAACATGGCCGCCGCCGCAAGCAGCGGGATCACCGAGCTGCCGAACAGCAGCCGCGGGCCGAAGCCGGTTGCGCGGCGGAACAACCACAGCAGCGTGCCGGCACCGAGGCATTCGCGCACGATCCAGATCCCGATCGCCCAGTCCAGCGACGGCACGCCCGACCACCACACGGCGCTCAGGATGAACACCAGCTCGACCACCTGACAGACGAGCAGGTCGCGCGGCCGGCCGAGCGCGGTCATCATCGGCGCCATCAGCAGCCGCCGCGCCTGAATCACCACCAGCATCGCCAGGACCGTCACGTACGGCGCGATCGACAGCCATTGCGGCCCGAACAGCAGCGCGACGACCTCGGGCGAGGTGGCCCCGATCAGCAGGAAGCAGAAGTACAGCACCGCGCAGGCGAACGCCGAGGCCGAGTGGAATGCGCGGGCGAAGCGCTCGTCGTCCTTGCGCAGCGAGGCCAGCACCGGCAACGCGATCTGCGAGATCGCGGTCGACGCGAGCGACCAGAACGTGTCGATCGCGCGAAAGCTCAGGTTCAAGAGGCCCGCGGCGTGCGTGCCCAGCCCGATGCCCGACAGGATGATGAAGGTGCGCTTCATCGCGAAATTCACGAACAGCGTCGCGACCGCCAGCGTGCCGAACGCGATCAGCTCGCGGAACTCGCGCCAGCCGAAGCGCAGGCGCGGCCGCTCGTCGCAGGTGATCCACAGCACCAGCGAGCCGAACAGCACGATCAGGATCTGCTGCGCGACCAGGCCCCAGAACGCCGCGCCGTACACCACCAGCACGATCCCGACGACCGCGCCCAGCGAGCGGCCGACGATGGAGCGGATCGCCAGCGCGCGGAACGCGAGGTTGCGGCGCTGGCGCGCGACGATCGTGCTGCTGACCGCCGTCAGCGGCAGGCACAGCGAGGTCCACAGCAGGACCGGCGCGGCCTGGGGGTTGCCGGCGCGGGCCGCGAACATCGGCGCGATCAGCCAGCATGCGGCCATCAGCAGCGCGCTCAGGCCCAGCGCGGCGGTGAACGCGGTGTCGTAGTGAAGCTCGGTGATGTCCTGGCGCTGTACCAGCGCGTCGTGGAACAGCATGCCGACCAGCAGCGTCATCAGCTCGACGACCGCGAGCACGATCGAGAACAGCCCGAAGTCCGAGACCGAGAGGAAGCGCGAATAGATGATCAGCGCCGAGAACGAGATCAGCGCAAGACCGCCGTTCTCGAGCACGCTCCACATCGCGGAGCGCGCGACGGCGGCGCGGTTGACTTGCACGGGCTGGGCGGGATCCGGGTCGGACATCGAGGACAGAAGCGGCGCAAGCAGTGGCCGTGCCAGATCGGCCAACTGTACCCGCACACGCCGGCTAAAACGGCGTGTCGCGGCGCGCTCTTCGGTGTCAGGCTGCGAGCAACGTGCAGAAACGTTCGAGGTCGACGTTGCCGCCGCTGATCAGCACGCCGACGCGCAAGCCCTGCAGCCGGGCCTTCATCGCGCGCGCCGCGGCAAAGCCCAGGCAGCCTGTCGGCTCGACGATCATCTTCATGCGCGATGCGAAGAAGCGCATCGCCTCGACGAGCTGCGCATCGCTGGCGGTCAGCACATCGTCGACATCGCGGTGGATGATCGCGAACGTGTGCTGGCCGAGGTGCTGGGTCTGCGCGCCGTCGGCGATGGTCTGCGGCGTCTCGATGTTGACGATGCGGCCCGCGCGAAACGACTGCTGCCCATCGTTGCCGGCTTCCGGCTCGACCCCGTAGAGCCTGCATGACGGCGCGAGCGCGCGCGTTGCGAGCGCCGAGCCGGACAGCAGCCCGCCGCCGCCCAGCGGCACGAACAGCGCATCGAGCGGGCCGACCTCGTCGAACAGCTCCTTCGCCGCGGTGCCCTGCCCGGCGATCACGTCGGGATGGTCGTACGGCGGAATCAAGGTCAGGCCGCGCCGCTCGGCAAGCTCGCGACTGATCTGCTCGCGGTCTTCGGTGTAGCGGTCGTAGAGCACGACCTCGCCGCCGTAGCCCCTGGTCGCCGCGACCTTCATCGCCGGCGCGTCGTGCGGCATCACGATGGTCGCCGGAATGCCGAGCTGCCGGGCCGCCAGCGCGATCGCCTGCGCATGGTTGCCCGACGAGAACGCGACGACGCCGGCACGGCGCTGTTGCGCGTCGAACTTCGACAGCGCGTTGAAACCGCCGCGGAACTTGAATGCGCCCATGCGCTGCAGGTTCTCGCATTTGAAGAAGAGCTGCGCGCCGAGCTCCTCGTCGGCGGTGCGCGAGGTCAGCACCGGCGTGCGGTGCGCGTGGCCGGCGAGGCGTTCGGCCGCGGCGGCGATGTCGTCGAAGGTGGGGAGGATCGTGTTGTCCATCATGCAGTGGTTCGGCAGTCGCTCGGCAGTGGGTCGGTTCGGTTGCAACCGCGTTTCTACCGCAGTGCCAACCCGGTGTCGGGTTTCCCCCGCCCCGAAACCCCGGGACTGGGCTCGTCAGCCACAGCACCGCGGCACAGAATCCGCTCGTCGACAACCGACGACGACAAATGGGGGAACCTCGATGCAACCGAATCGACTCTTTGCCTTGACCGCCGTTACCGCGGCGCTGGCGACTTCCATGTGGGCCCAGGCTCAATCCGCGAACGGGCTCGATCGCCGTGCCGCGCGTGTCGCGCAGGCTGCGAGCGGGCAGCCGCTGGCCGCGGCCGCCGCATCGGGCGGCGCCGTTGCGGGCTACTTGCGATCGCGCGGACACTCGGACGCGGTGCTCGCATCGCTGCGGACCGATGCGAGTGCCACACGCGCGGCCCGCGGCCTGACGCACCTGCGCGTGCAGCAGGAGATCGACGGCCTCGCCGTGCACGGCGCGTACCTGAAGGCCACGCTGAACGCCCGCGGCGAGCTGGTCCATGTGGTCGACAAGCTCGCCGAGGTTTCGACGCCGACGCCGGCCAGCATCGATGCGCTCACGGCGGTGCGCACCGCGCTCGCCGCGCTGCATCCCGGCGAAGGCGCCGCGCTGCGCACGCTGGCCACGCAGGGCGCGACGACCCGCTATGACGGCGGTGCGTTCTTTCATTCGGCGCCGAGCGCGACGGCGGTGATCGCGCCGCTGGCCGGCGGCACGCTGGCGCGCGCCTGGCTGGTCGAGACCTGGAGCGAGAAGACCAACGAGCTGAACCACACGCTGGTCGGCGGCGACGGCCGCATCCTGGACGTCGAGCGCCGCACCGCGAGCGACAGCTACAACATCTTCCCGATCGACCCCGGCAAAGGACCGCAGACGGTCGTGCAAGGGCCTGGCGCCGGCAACGCGCAATCGCCGATCGGCTGGCTGGGCGCCGGCACGCAGCTGACGACGCTGATCAGCGGCAACAACGTCGACGCCTACCTCGACGCGAACGCGAACAACAACCCCGACAAGGGCGGCACCACGGTGACCACCGGCGCGTTCGTCACCGCGGCGAATCTGAGCGTCGCACCGACCACCGACGGCAACAAGGCCGTCGCGGTGCAGAACCTGTTCTACCTGAACAACCGCATCCACGACATCCTCTACGGCTACGGCTTCGACGAAGCGGCCGGCAACTTCCAGGCCGACAACTTCGGCCAAAGCGGCAGGGGCCGCGACCCGGTGCAGGCCGAGGCGCAGGACGGCAGCGGCACCGACAACGCGAACTTCGCGACGCCGCCCGACGGCCGCCAGCCGCGCATGCAGATGTACCTGTGGACCGGGCCGGGGGCGACGCACCAGGTGCAGGTCACATCACCGGTTGCCGCGACCTATGCCGCGATGGGCGCCGCCTACGGCCCCACGCTGACGACCACGGGCCTCAGCGGCGGGATCGTCGTCGCGGTTCCGAACGACGGCTGCGCCGCGATCACCACGCCGCTGGCCGGCAAGATCGCGCTGATCGATCGCGGCACCTGCGAGTTCTCGACCAAGTCGCTGAACGCGCAGAAGGCCGGCGCGGTCGCCGCGATCATCGCCGACAACCGCGTCGAGCCCATCTTCACGCTGGCCGCCGGATCGGATGCGAAGCGGGTCCGCATCCCGACCCTGATGGTCAGCCAGGCCGACGGCGCGGCGCTGAAAGCCCTGTCCTCGCCGGTCGGGACGGTCAGCAAGCTCGCGGTACAGCCGCTGCAGCTCGACGCATCGCTGGATTCCGATGTCGTCTATCACGAGTACTGCCACGGCCTGACCTGGCGCATGATCGGCGGCATGAGCGGCCCGCTCGCCGGCGCGATCGGCGAAGGCATGTCCGACGGCTGCGCGCTGCTGATCAACAACGACGACGTGATGGGCGAATACGCGGGCGGGAACCCGCTGGGCATCCGCCGCTTCCGCTACGCCGGCTACCCGCTGAAGTACAGCAACGTGACCGGCGCCGAGGTGCACAACGACGGCGAAATCTACGCGGCGATCGTCTGGCGCATGAAGGAGCTGTTCGATGCCGCGTACGGCCAGCAGGCCGGCACGAGCCGCCTGTTCACGTACATCGTCGACGGCATGAACTACACGCCGGCGACACCGGCGTACGAGAACATGCGCGACGGCATCCTCGCGTCGATTACCAACACGACAGCCTCGGCCGACGACACCTGCCGGGTCTGGAGCGCGTTCGCGCAGTTCGAGGTCGGCGTCGGCGCCCAAGGCGTCGCG
>DATEFR010000666.1:0-2883 GCA_035280545.1 Burkholderiaceae bacterium
GACCTGCAAGGTCGAGCCGATGAACAGGTCGCAGGCGTAGTGCCCCGCGGCCTGGCAGAACGCGCGGTTGCTGCGCATGCTGCCGTCGGGCCCGGTGAAGAACACGTCGGGCCGGGCCCGCACGTAGTTCTCCATGCCGACTTCGGAGCCGAACGAATGCACCGACTGCACCCAGCCGGCCTCGATCGCCGGGATCAGCGCCGGGTGCGGGTTCAGCGCCCAGTGCTGGCAGATCCTGCCCTTCAGGCCCAGCGATTCGCCATAGGTCGGCAGCAGCAGCTCGATCGCCGCGGTGTCGAAGCCTATGCCGTGGTTCAGGCGCTGCACGCCGTACTCGGCGTAGATGCCCTTGATCGCCATCATCGCCATCAGCACCTGGATCTCCGAGATCTGCGCCGGGTCGCGCGTGAACAGCGGCTCGATGAAGTGCGGCGTCGGGCTCTCCACCACGTAGTCGACCCAGCTCGCCGGAATGTCCACGCGCGGCAGCGTCTCGACGACCTCGTTCACCTGCGCGACGACGATGCCGCTGCGAAACGCGGTGGCCTCGACGATGGCCGGCGTGTCCTCGGTGTTGCCGCCGGTGTAGAGGTTGCCTTCGCGGTCGGCGGCCTGCGCGCAGATCAGCGCGACATGCGGCGTCAGGTCGACGAAGTAGCGAGCGAAGAGCTCGAGGTAGGTGTGGATCGCGCCGATCGCGATCTTGCCGCTGCCGGCGAGCCGCGCGAGGCGCGCACCCTGCGGGCCCGAGAAGCTGAAGTCCAGCCGGGCCGCGATGCCGTTCTCGAACACGTCCAGATGCTCGGGCAGCGCGAGCACCGACTGCACCATGTGCAGGTCGTGCACGACGGCGGGGTCGAGCTCGGTCAGCGCGCGTGCGAGGAAGTCGGCCTGCTTCTGGTTGTTGCCCTCCAGGCAGACGCGGTCGCCGGGCTCGATCACCGCCTGCAGCAGCGGCTTGATGCGTGCGGCGTCGACATGCTTGCCGGCCGCGAGTGCTTGCGCGCGTGCGCGGCGCGCTTCACGCGAGCGGCGCTGGCTGTCCCAGACGAGCGGTGCGTTCATGCTCTCCTCACGTGGCCGCGCCCATCACCAGCTGGGGCAGCCCCGTGGCGATCGCCGGAAACAGGCACATCAGCACGATGGCCAGGAACATCAGGCCGACGAACGGCATCACGCCCCAGATCACGCTCTTCAACGGAATGTCGGGCGCGATGTTCCTGATCACGAAGATGTTCAGGCCCACCGGCGGGTGGATCAGGCCCATCTCCATCACGATGGTCATCACGACGCCGAACCAGACCAAGTCGAAGCCCGCGGCCTTCAGCGGCGGCAGGATGATGGGCGCGGTCATCAGGATGATGGACACCGGCGGCAGGAAGAAGCCCAGCACGACCACCATGCCCAGCACCGCGGCCAGCAGCACCCACTTCGGCAGGTGCATCGCGACCACGGCCTGCGCCGCGTCCTGCGAGATGTGCAGCGAGCTCATCACGTAGGAGTACAGCAGCGACATGCCGATGATGAACATCAGCATCGTCGACTCCTTGATCGTGCCGGCGAGGATGGGCCGCAGCTGCGCCGGCCGCCAGATCCGGTACACGATCGCGATCAGCGCGAGCGCGAGGATCGCGCCCAGGCCCGCGGTCTCCGACGGCGTCGCATAACCGCCGTACAGCGCGATCATCACGCCGATCAGCAGGATCAGGAACGGCAGCACGCGCGGCAGCATCTCGACCTTCTCGGCGAGCGTGTAGGTGTGCGTGTCCAGCATCGCCGAGGTGCTGCCGCCGCTGCGGTAGGCCGCGTGCGCGGCGGCGTATTCCTTGCGGTAGCGATGGACCGCATAACCGGCGAACAGCACCACCAGCAGCACGCCCGGCCCGATGCCCGCGAGGAACAGGCGCCCCAGCGACTGCTCGGCCGCCACCGCGTAGAGGATCATCGTGATCGACGGCGGCAGCAGGATGCCCAGCGTGCCGCCGGCCGCGATGATCCCGGCGGCGAACCCGGGCGAGTAGCCGCGCTGGCGCATCTCCGGGATGCCGGCGCTGCCGATCGCCGAGCAGGTGGCCGGGCTGGAGCCCGACATCGCGGCGAACAGCGCGCAGGCGAACACGTTGGCGATCCCGAGCCCGCCGGGGATCTTGTTCATCCACGCATGCATCGCCGAGTACAGGTCCTTGCCGGCCGGCGAACGGCCGATCGCCGCGCCCTTCAGGATGAACAGCGGAATCGACAGCAGCGTGATGCTGGCCATCTCCTCGTAGACGTTCTGGGTCACGGTGTCCAGCGCCGAGCCGGGCATGAAGAAGACCATGAAGCCGACCGCCACCGCGCCGAGCGCGAACGCGATCGGCATGCCGGAGAACATCACCAGCAGCGTGACCACCGCGAACGAGATGCCGAGTGCGCCGCTCATCGCGATGCCTCCTCGCCGGCCAGGCCGGCGATGACCTGCAGCACGAGCTGCACGGCGAGCAGCGTCATGCCGCAGGCCATCAGCAGGTACGGGATCCACAGCGGCGGACCCCAGGTCGAATTGCTGGTGTGCCCCTCGTGCAGCGCCTCGAGGAACAGCGACCACGACTTCCACGCGAAGAACGCGCAGAACAGCATGCTCGCGACGTCGACCAGCCGTTGCCGCCAGCGGTTCGCGCGCGGCGACAGCCATTCGGCGAGCGCCTCGACCCCGATATGCCCGCTGTGCGACTGCACGAACGCGCCCGACAGGAAGGTCGCGCCGATCAGCAGGAACACCGCCGTCTCGTCCTGCCACTCGGTGGGGATCTTGAAGAAGTAGCGCGCGGCGACGCTGTAGCTCAGGATGGCCGACGCGGCCACGATGGCCAGCATGCACGGCACCATGACCCAGCCGTTCAC
>DATEFR010000667.1:0-2275 GCA_035280545.1 Burkholderiaceae bacterium
CCTTCGAGCACCTGGATCATCACCGGGCCCGAGATCATGAACTCGACCAGATCCTTGAAGAACGGGCGTGCCTTGTGCACGGCGTAGAAGGCCTCGGCCTCGCCGCGCGACAGGTGCGCCATCTTCGCGGCGATGATCTTCAGCCCCGCGCCCTCGAAGCGGGCGTAGATCTGGCCAATCACGTTCTTCGCGACCGCGTCGGGTTTGATGATCGAAAGCGTGCGTTCGAGCGCCATGTTTTTCTCCTGGAAACGAGTGTTCGGCAAAGCCTTGGATTGTAGCTGTTGAGGGTGTCGCGCCTGCGGCGGGCTCAGCGTCCGCGGCGACCACCGCCACCGCCACCACCACCACCACCGCCGCCGCCGCCACCGCGCGGACCACCCCGGCCGCCGCCGCGATTCTTGCGATGGAACGCATCGGCGCCGATGAAGCCCAGCGAGGTCTGCAGCGGATCCGGCTGACGCGGGCCGCCGCCCTGGCCCTTCTTCGGCGCCGGCGCCGGCGCCGGGCCGCTGCCACCGGCCCCGAAACCGCCATAGCCGCTCTTGAAGCCGCGCCCGCCGACGGGGCTGCGCGGGTTCTTAGCGAAGCGCTTGTCGAAGGTCTGCTCGAGCGGGTTCGGGATCGAGGCGGGGTCGAAGTCGATGTCCGCATCCGGATCGTCGTAGTCGCGCTCGGGTCGCGGCGCACGCTCGACTTGCGCCTCCGGCCGCCGACCCTCACCTCGGTTGCCGTTGCCGTTCGGACCGCGGCCGCGCTCGTTCTGGCGATTGCCGCCGCCGCTGTTGTTCTGCCGGCCGCCCTGACGATCGTTGTTGCGCCCCTGGCGCCCCTGCTGACCCTGATCACCGCTCGCCAGGCGGCGGATGGCGCGCACGTCGCTGTCTTCCAGGTCAACCCAGACGCCGCGCTTCAGGCCCAGCGGGAGCACGACGGTGCCATAGCGGATGCGAATCAATCGGCTCACGGTCAGCCCGATGCAATCGAACAGCTTGCGCACCTCGCGGTTGCGGCCCTCGGTGATGACGACGCGGTACCAATGGTTCGCGCCGTCGCCACCGCCGTCCTCGATGGACTTGAAGCTGGCCTTCTGGCCATCGACGTCGACGCCTTCGAGCAGCTCGGCCTTGTCGTCCTCGCTCAGCGTGCCCAGCACGCGCACCGCGTACTCCCGCTCGACGCCGAAGCGCGGATGCATCAGCTGGTTTGCAAGCTCGCCCGAGTTCGTGAACAGCAGCAGGCCTTCGGTGTTGATGTCGAGCCGGCCGACCGACTGCCACTTGCCCTGCTGCAGGCGCGGCAGGCGACGGAACACGGTCGGGCGATTCTGCGGATCGTCGTGCGTGACGATCTCGCCCACAGGCTTGTGGTACGCGATCACGCGCGGCACCGGCGGCACGATGCGCAGGCGCACCGGCTTGCCGTTGACCGTGACCTTGTCGCCGAACGAAACGCGCTGGCCCACATGCGCGACCTCGCCGTTGACGGTGACGTGACCGTCCTGGATCAACTGCTCCATGTCGCGCCGCGAGCCGATGCCGGACTGCGCGAGCACCTTGTGCAGCTTCGGCGCATCGGCTTCGGGCTGCAGCACGCGCTTGTGTTCGGGCGCGGATGATGGGGCTGCGGCCGTCTCGCCAACGTCGGCTGCACCACTGTCGTCAGCCGCGTCGCTCGCATCGCTTTCGGCAGACCCTGCCGAGACGGTCGCGGCCGCCGCGTCGGTGCCGCCGGTCGCGTCGCCATCACCGGCTTCGACTGCCGCGCCCGGCTCGACCGCCGGCTCGACGGCGTCGCCCGCAACGTCGAATTCGCCCGAGACGACCTGCGCGAACAGCTCACCGGCGCGTTCCGGCGCGGTCACTTCGGCGTTCACTGGCGAGTCGCCTCCCTCGCGGCCTTCGCCGCGTCGGCGATCGCGGCGGTTGCGGCGACGCCGCGAGCCTTCTTCGCCACGCGGGGCGCCGTCTTCGTCGAGGGCGTTGTCGCCCGCCGTCTCGCCGCGATCCTCGGCGGCGTCGCGATCGGCTTGGGCAAGTCCCGTTGCAGCAGGCGCTATGGACTCGTCGGCTGCGGCAGCGGCCTCGACTGGCGCGGCGGCAACGCTGGACTCGGGTGCGGACGCGTTGTCGACAGCGGCGGGAACAACCTCGGCCGCGCTTGAGGCCGTGTCGTCCGCCGCGGCGGCCGGGCTCGCACGACGGCGACGCGGCTTCGCCGGCGCCGGGGCTTCGCCTTCGGTTGCCTCGGCGGCCGGTGCTGCCGGCGCGGCGGC
>DATEFR010000668.1:0-6550 GCA_035280545.1 Burkholderiaceae bacterium
AGCATGAGAGACGACAAGGACACGCCCATCGCATCACCCAGCCGAGCCAGCAACACGGCCGTCGGAGTACTCACCTTGCGTTCGATCTTCGAGATCATCGCGCGGCTCACGCCAGAGCGTGCTGCCAATTCATCCAGCGACCATCCACGTTGCCTGCGTTCCTCTTTGAGGCGACGAGCAATATGGGCACTCAGATCCATGGCGCCTCTACTATAGTAGAAATTCGCCGCCTGGAAGCCTGAACTCTCGTCGTCGGCGGCCGGCACGGACCGCACGGTCGAGAGCTACACGTTCGCCGTTTTCAGATGCCGGTAGATCAGCCCGCGCGAGACGCCCAGCGTGCGGGCCGCTTTCGAGACGTTGCCGCCGCAGGCGCGCACCGTCTGCTCGATGAGCTGCCGGTCGTTGTCGCGCAGCGTCGACGCGGCGGTGAGGGATGCCCGTGTCGGGTGACCGTTCATGCTCATGTTCACATTCGGGCTGGCTCTCGACGCGGCCGCGTCCGGACCTGACGCCACGCCGCCGCCCAGGCCAACCAGCGGCCCGGCGCCATCGTTCGATTGCATGCGTGCCACCAGCCACACCATCAGGCCGTTCGGCAGCCGGTGCACGCTGGCGCCGTCGTGCCGCGTCAATCGCGCGAGCGCGGCGAGGTCTAGCCCGAACACGTTCTCGGCCGGCGCGCCGCTCGTCGGCCAGGCCAGCCCGAGCAGGCGTGCCGCGGCGGTGTTGACCCAGGCGAGGCGGCCGTGCGCATCCAGGCCCGCCAGGCCTTCCATCGGCGTGCCGATCAGGCTGGGCGCGGTCTGCAGGTGCACGACGATGTGCTCGGTCGACTGCGCGCGCAGCAGCCGGTTCTCGATCGTCGTCGCGGCCAGGTTGACGACCGCGGCCGCGTCGAAGCCGAATGGGCGCGACTCGCTCGAGACGTCCAGCACCCCGGCGACCTGGCCGTGGATGTCGCGGATAGGCGCGGCCGCGCAGTACATCACCTGCAGGCAGCCGAAGAAGTGTTCGCCGCCCAGCACGACGCTGGACTGCCCGGTGCGCAGCGCCATGCCCGGCGCGGTGGTGCCGACCTCCTCCTCGGTCAGGTCGACGCCGATCCGGCTCGCGATCGGCAGCAGCACCGCATCCTGCTCGCCGGCCGAGCGGTTCGCATGGACGACCACGCCCTGCGCATCGGTCAGGATCGCGGTGCAGCCGGTGCCGGCCAGCGTCGCCTCGAGCTGCCTCAGCTCGCGCGCCGCCGACGTGACCAGCAGCCGGCTGCGTTGCAGCGCGGTGTGCGTGCGGCTGCTCGAGACCGGCTGGAACGCGACGTGCTCGCCGGGGTCGCGGCGCGCCTGCACGCAGCGCGACCACGACTGGATCAGGCTTTCGTGGACCAGACCCGACGGCCGCACGCCTTCGTCGAAGTAGCGCTGTCGTGCCAGCGCGAGGCGCTGCTGCGGGGTCGAGAAAAAAGGCTGCGCCGGCAGGGCACCGGCTGCGGTCTCGGTTCGTTGCGTCACGGGTCGGTCTCCGCAGGGAACGTGGCGATGATGCGCGACTTCGACGGGCCACGCCGGATCGGTTTGCGTCAGAACGTGTAGCTGGCCGTGGTCCCGGCCAGCCAAGTGCGGCCTGGCGCGGGTTCGAAGTAGCGGCCGTTCGCTTCGTTGACGATCACCGAGCCGGCATAGCGCCGATCGAACAGGTTGTCGCCGCGCACGAACGCGCTGAGCTCCCAGGCGCCGGCACGCAGGCCGTAGCCGACGCTCGCGTTGACGACCGCGTACGGCGGCGCTGCATCGCTGTTCGCATCGTTGACCGCGACACGGCTCAGCGCGCGCAGCTCGATGCCGCCGCGCCAGCCGTACGCCGGCAGCCAGCCCAGCGAGGCGAACAGCGATGCGCGGGCGATGCCGGGCAGGCGGTTGCCGTCGGGGATCACGAGATTCGGCGTCGTGCACGGCGTCACCGTGCAGGTCGCGAAGCCATCGCGGTAGCGCGCATCCAGCCAGGTGGCCGCGGCCTGCGCGCGCAGGTTGTTCTCGAACCAGCTCGTCGACCAGGCGAGCTCGAGGCCGCTGCGTCGCGTCGCGCCGGCGTTCTGGTAGGTGGTGCGCCCGCCGACGTTCGACAGCGTGACGAGCTCGTCGTCGGTGCGGATCTCGAACACCGCGGCATTCAAGTCGCCGACGATCGTGTTGCGCAGCTTCAGGCCGAGCTCGAGGTTGGTGCTGTGCGACGGGTTCAGCGCGAAATTCAACCCGGTCCCGCCGCCGGGGCGGTAGGCCAGCTCGTTCAAGGTCGGCGTCTCGAAGCCGCGGCCGGCGCTGGCGTAGACACGCAGGTCCTCGTTCGGCGCGAACATCAGCGAGACCACCGGCAAGGTCGCCGAGTAGCGCGCGCTGCCGCTGTCGTCGGGGTTGGTGCCGACGATGTAGGCATCGCGCGAATCGAAGCGCACGGTGCTGCGCCGCACGCCGGCCTGCAGCGTCCAGCGCGGCGCGAACTGCCACGACGCTTGTGCGTAGGGGTCGACCGCGATCACGGTGTTCTGCTCGTCGCGCCGCAGCGCGCCGCGCACGCCCAGCACCTGGCTCGCGCCGGAGCCGACGAAGTTCTGGAAGCCCTGGCGGCGTTCGATCAGCGAGTCGTAGGCCAGCCCGCCGACCAGCGTGAGCGGCGCATCGGCGAGCCGGCCCTTGAAGGTCCAGCGCGCGTCGACGCCCTGGTAGTTGCGCGCGAGCGCGATCACGCCGCCCGGGTGCAGCGGGCTGTTCTGCGGCGCGACCGGGATCGCCTGGTACTGGTCGGTGCCGCGGTGGCCGTAGTAGGCGAGCAGGCGCAGCGCGTTCGCGTCGTCGACCCGGCGCTCGTAGATCGCGCCGGCTTGCGTCTGCTCGACTGTCTTGCGTGTGTCGAACGCGAGCGCGGACGGATCGACGCTGCGCGGATCGGCTTCGAACTGCGCGCGGGTCAAGCCCAGCGGGTCCTGCGCCTGCGGCAGCGCGACGCTGTTCGCGATCAGCGTCAACTTGCCGTCGCCATCGGGTGCGATCGTCAGTTTCACGTTGCCGAGGCGGCGGTCGGTTTCGCTGTGGTCGCGATAGCCGTCGGTCGTGAAGCGCGATGCGCCCACCACATACCCGAGCACGCCGTTCGAGCCGCTCGCCCGCACGCCGATGCGCCGCAGCGCATCGCTGCCGGCCGCGACGCTCGCGCTCACGGTCGGCGGGCCGCGGCCCTCTTCGGTGTACACGTTGACCACGCCGCCCGACGAGTTGCCGTACAACGCCGAGAACGGCCCGCGCAGCACCTCGATGCGATCGGTGGAGCCGAGCTCGACGTTGCTGATCTGGCCCTGGCCATCGGGCAACGTGGCCGGGATGCCGTCGACATACAGGCGCACGCCGCGGATGCCGAAGCTGGCGCGCGCGCCGAAGCCGCGCACCGAGAGCTGCACGTCCTGCGCGTAGTTTTGGCGGTCGCGCGCGAGCAGGCCCGGCACGCCGGCCAGGCTCTCGCTGATGTTGATCTGCGCGCGCTGGTCGCGGATCGTCTCGGCGCCGATGCGGTCGATCGAGGCCGGCACGTCGAACGCCGGCGTCTCGACACGCGTGCTGGTCACCGTGACGGTCGGCAGCGTGGTCGTCGGCGTCGGCGTGGTGGCCTGTGCGTATGCGGCCGAGCCGTCCAGCAGCAGCGCGAGAGCCGCGAGCGAGACGCGGCCGTTGGGGGTGGGCATCGGCATGGCCGCGAATCTGTCATGAATCGGAACAGATTTCGCCCCCGGGAAACTACCTTGTTGAGGGCAGGGCATCGTCGTCCGATCCTGCGCGCCACACGCCGACCGAGGCGGGAGCCGCGGCGATTCGAGGAGACGATGATGGAACAGAGCTGGAAGACGACGGCATGCCGCCGCATCGCCAGTGTGCTGGCGCTGCCGCTCGCGATCGTGCTGAATTGGAACGATCGCGCCGCTGCCGCCGAGCCCGCGACGAAGGCGAGCTCACAGCACATCCGCGCGGCCGCCGGCAAGGTCGACGGCGCGAGCATCCGCGCCAACGCAACGACCACGAAGGACTGGCCCAGCTACGGCCTGGACTACGCCGAGACCCGCTTCAGCCGGCTCAAGCAGATCAGCGATGCGAACGTCCAGGACCTGGGCCTCGCGTGGACCTACAACCTCGAGTCCACGCGCGGCGTCGAGGCGACGCCGCTGGTGGTCGACGGCATCATGTACGTCAGCGCGTCGTGGAGCATCGTGCATGCGATCGACGTGCGCACCGGCCGCAAGCTCTGGACCTACGACCCCAAGGTGCCGCGCACGCTGGGCTACAAGGGCTGCTGCGACGTGGTCAACCGCGGCGTCGCGCTGTACAAGGGCCGCGTCTATGTGGGTGCCTACGACGGCCGCCTGATCGCGCTCGATGCGGCGACCGGCGCGAAGGTCTGGGAGCAGGACACCGTCATCGATCACCAGCGTGCGTACACGATCACCGGCGCGCCGCGCATCGTGAAGGGCAACGTGATCATCGGCCAGGCCGGCTCCGAGTACAACGTGCGCGGCCATGTCTCGGCCTACGACGCGATGACCGGCAAGCTGAAGTGGCGCTGGTTCACGGTGCCCGGCGACCCCGGCAAGCCGTACGAAAACGCCGCGATGAAGATGGCTGCCGCGACCTGGGACCCGAGCGCGAAGTACTGGGAGGGCGGCGGCGGCGGCACGGTGTGGGACTCGGTGGCCTACGACCCCGAGCTCAACCTGCTCTATATCGGCACCGACAACGGCACGCCGTGGAGCCGCAACCTGCGCAGCCCCAAGGGCGGCGACAACCTGTTCCTCGCCTCCATCGTCGCGCTCGACGCCGACACCGGACGCTATGTCTGGCACTACCAGGAGGTACCCGGCGAGAACTGGGACTACTCGTCGACCCAGTCCATCGTGCTGGCCGACCTGGCGCTCGGCGGCAAGAAGCGCAAGGTGCTGCTGCATGCGCCGAAGAACGGCTTCTTCTTCGTGCTCGACCGGACCAACGGCAAGTTCATCTCGGCGAACAACTTCGTCGACGTCAACTGGGCGACCGGCTACGACGCGAAGGGCCGGCCGATCGAGGTGCCCGAGGCGCGCGGCGACAAGCTGCGCGATGCGATCCCCGGGCCGTTCGGCGCGCACAACTGGCAGCCGATGTCGTTCAACCCGACGACCGGGCTGGTCTACCTGCCGGCGCAGAACGTGCCGCTGAACATGGCCGACGACAAGAACTGGGCCTTGGACTCCAACAAGCCCGGCCAGCCGCACGGCGGCATGGGCTGGAACCTGGCGATCAACATCGGGCAGCCCGCGCCGGCCAACAAGCCGTTCGGCCGCCTGATCGCATGGGACCCAGTGGCGAAGAAGGAGGCATGGCATGTCGAGCAGATCTCGCCCTGGAACGGCGGCACGCTGACGACCGCCGGCAACCTCGTGTTCCAGGGCACCGCGGATGGCCGCCTCGTCGCCTACAACGCGAGGAGCGGCGAGAAGCTGTGGGACGCGACGGTCGGCACCGGCGCGGTCGCGGCGCCCAGCACCTACGAGGTCGACGGCACGCAGTACGTCTCGATCGCGGTCGGCTGGGGCGGCGTCTACGGGCTCTCGCAGCGCGCGACCGACCGCGAAGGGCCGGGCACGGTCTACACCTACAAGATCGGCGGCAAGGCGCCGCTGCCCGAGTTCGCGACGTACCGCATGGGCAAGCTGATCGCGGGCGTCAAGTACGACCCGGCGCATGTGCCCGAAGGCGGTGCGCTGTACGTCAGCAACTGCATCTTCTGCCACGGCGTGCCGGGCGTGGACCGCGGCGGCAACATCAAGAACCTGGGCTACGTCGACAGCGAGGAGATCGCGAACCTGTCGAAGTTCGTGTTCAACGGGCCGTTCGTGTCGCAGGGCATGCCCGACTTCACCGGCAAGCTGACGGCCGAGCAGGTCACGAAGATCCAGGCGTTCATCCAGGGCACGGCGGATTCGATCCGGCCGAAGCCAGCCGACGCGGCCGCGTCGACAGCGGCCGCGAAATAAGCGGCGGAAGAGGGCGAGTCAACCCGGGCCGAGCACCTCGGCCGGCCCCGCGAGCCAGCGCCAATGGCCTGGCGCGAGGTCATCGGGCAACGTGAGCGCGCCATAACGGCTGCGGTGCAGCGACGTGACCGCGTTGCCGGTCGCGGCGATCATGCGCTTGACCTGGTGGTACTTGCCCTCGAGCAGCGTCAGGCGCAGCGTGCGTTCGCCGGTGCGCTCGCAGGCCGCGGCGCGTACCGGCTGCGGGTCGTCGCGCAGCACGACGCCGCCGATCAGCGCTGCGCATGCGGCGTCGCCGACCGGGTCGGCACAGCCGACCTCGTAGACCTTCGCGACATGCTTCTTCGGCGATGTGAGCCGGTGGATCAGCGCACCGTCGTCGGTCAGCAGCAAGAGGCCGGTCGTGTCCTCGTCGAGCCGGCCCACCGGCTGCACGTCGCGCACCCGCAGCGGCGGCGGCAGCAGGCTCATCACGCTCGGATGGTGCTTGGGCTT
>DATEFR010000669.1:0-25492 GCA_035280545.1 Burkholderiaceae bacterium
AGCGGGCCCGCACCCCCTCGGGGGGTGGCGCGGTACTCCGCGCCGGGGGCTCCATCCATCCGGCGCGGAAGTCGCCGATCACGTTGCGGGCGATCAGCGCCTGCATCACCGCATAACCGCCCTCGGCCTTCGCGAAGCTGACCTGGCTGCCGCGCAGCGCCGGCTCGCGCGGCGTGGCGAGCTCGAGGCCGAAGCCGGCGCAGCGGCGCTCGACCAGTTCGATGAACAGCTCGGTCAGCGCGAGCGACTTGCGACGCAGCGCCGCCAGGCCGCCGAACGCTTCGGCCTGGGCGTAGACGTCGACGCCGCATTCGAGCGCCGCCATCGCGAGCACCGGCGGCGTGCCGCAGACGAAGCGCGCGATGCCGGCAGCCGGTTGGTAGTCGGGCGTGAACGCGAACGGCGTGGCGTGGCCCAGCCAGCCGGACAACGGCTGGCGCCACTGCTCGCGGTCCATGCGCGTCGTGTGGCGCGGATGCGCCCAGACGAACGCCGGTGCGCCGGGCCCGCCGTTCAGGTACTTGTAGCCGCAGCCGACCGCGAAGTCGGCATCGGCTTCGAAATCGCCGGCCTCGGCCGACGGGCACAGATGCACCGGCACCGCGCCGGCCGAGTGGCAAAGGTCCCAGACCATCAGCGCGCCGGCGCGGTGCGCGGCGCGCGTGATCGCGGCCATGTCGTGCATGCGGCCGCTGCGGTAGTTCACGTGCGTCAGCATCAGCACCGCGACGCGCTCGTCGAGTTGCGCTTCGATCTCGTCGTGGGCGGCCAACAGTTGCAGCTCGAAGCCGTGCGCCTTGGCGACGCTGTCGGCGATGTACAGGTCGGTCGGAAAGTTGTCGCGCTCGGAGAGGATCACGCGGCGCGTGGTCGTGCCCGCATCGGCGCGCGCGAGGGTCGCGGCAGCGCTCAGCACCTTGTACAGGTTCACCGAGGTCGAGTCGCCGACGACCAGCTGGTCGCGGCCGACGCCCACCAGCGGTGCGATCTTGTTGCCGATGCGTCGCGGCAGGTCGATCCAGCCGGCGGTGTTCCAGCTGCGGATCAGGTCGATCCCCCATTCGTGCTCGATGACCTGCGCGAGGCGCGCGGATGCGCTCGCGGGCAGCACGCCCAGCGAGTTGCCGTCGAGATAGATCACGCCATCGGGCAGCGTGAAGGCATTGCGCAGCGGCGCGAGCGGGTCGCGCTGGTCGAGCGCGAGGCAGTCTTCTCGTGTGGAGCTTCGGGTCGTCATGGTGTTGTCGTCGTTCACAGCTCGCGCAGCACGGCGCGCACCGGCGAGGCGTCGGCGGTCACGAGCTTCAGCGGCAGTGCGATCAGCTCGTAGTCGCCTTCGGGCACGTCGTCGAGTACCAGGTTCTCGAGCACGCGCAGGTTCAGGCGCAGCAGGTTCTGGTGGCTCGCGAGCTCCTTGCTCGCGGCCGGGTCGACCGATTGACTGTCGATGCCGACGAGCTGGACACCGAGGCTCGCGAGCCACGCGATGGTCTCGGGCGCGTACGCGCTGAACTCGTCGGACCAGGCGGTCGGCGCACGCTCGCAGGTGCGCACGAGCACGCGCGGCGGCAGGTCATGGGTCGCATGCTGCAGATGCTCGCGCCGCACCAGCGGCCCGCAGGCGATCGCGTGGATCACGCGGCAGCGGCCGAGGTACGGTTCGAGCGCAACCTGGCCTATGGTCGCGGCGCCGTTCGCGTAGTGCAGCGGCGCATCTGCATGCGCACCCACATGCGGCGACATCGTGATCGCCGAGAGGTTCACCGGGCAGCCCGGGCCCAGCGTCGCGGTCCACGCTTGCGAGAACGGCGTGTCGCCGGGGAAGGGCGGCGTATCCGGCGCGATCGGCGGCGAGATGTCCCACAGGCGTTTCATGCCGGTGAAGTTAGCATCGCCGCGCGTGGCGTGGTGTCGGTTATTTCGGACACCCTGGCCCGAACAGGCCAGGAAAACTGCGCTGAGCGCCGGACGTCAGCGCGGCAGCGCGCGCCACACGTCGTAGCAGGCGCCGATGTCGTGGTAGTCGACCTTGCCGGCCGGGCTCTTCTCGCGCGTCAGGTTCAGGTTCTCGCGGGTCAGGATGCGGAACCACGCGCCATCGCGGTGGTCGACGAAGTGCTGCCAGCAGTACGACCAGAGTGCGTCGTAGCGTTGCCAGTATGCGGCCTCGCCGCTCGCCAGCGCGAGCAGCGCCGCGGCCGCGAGCGATTCGGCCTGCACCCAGTGGTATTTGTCGCCATCGCAGACGCTGCCGTCGGGTGCCGTGCCGTAGTGCAGCCCGCCGTGCTCCGCGTCCCAGGCTTCGCGCCATGCGCGGTCGAACAGCTCGCGGGCGCGCGCCACGCGCCACGGCTGCGGCCGGAGGCGGTCGAGCTGGCACAGCAGCTTGGCCCACTCGGTGAAGTGGCCGGGCTGGAAACCCCACGGGCGGAAGATGTTCGAGCGGTCGTGGCGGTTGTAGTCCCAGTCGGGCGACCAGACGCCGTTCGCGTCGACGCGGTAGTGCTCCCAGATGCCGCCATCGGCCAGCGCCGCGAGCCTCACGGTCACGGCCTGCGCGAGCGCCTCGGCGCGCGCGAGATAGCGTTCGTCCTGCGTGGCCTCGAACGCCGCGATCATCGCCTCGCAGGCATGCATGTTGGCGTTCTGCCCGCGGTAGCCGGAGACGACCCAGTCGCGCGTCGCATCGTCGGCATAGAGCCCGCTGCGCGCATCGAAGAAGCGTCGCTCGGCGAGCTCGAAGGTCGAGTCCAGCAGCGCACGGGCGCCGGCGATGCCGATGCGGTGCGCACGCGCCGCCGCGAGCATCACGAACGCGAGGCCGTACATGTGGCGGGTCGAGTCCAGGGGCGTGCCGTGGCCGTCTTGCCAGCGCACGATCCAGTGGAAGCCTTCGCTGTCGGGGTCGCGGAACGCCTGCTCGAGGAAGGCCAGCGCATGCGCGGCACGCTGGCGGTAGCGCTCGTCGCCGTTCAGCTCGAAGCCGGTCGCCTGGGTCACGACGAAGCGCGTCGCGCTGACCAGATGGCGCGTCGTGCGGTCGTAGACGGTGCCGTCGTCGAGGTAGTGGTGGTACATCCCACCGCTCGCGTCGACCGCCTGGTCGCCGTAGAACGACAGGATCCACAGCGCGTGCTCGCGCAGGAAATCGGACGAGCGGAAGTTCGGCGCTGTCGTCGGCATCGCGGTTCAGCCGATGCGCCCGAGCAGCAGATACTCCATCAGCGCCTTCTGCACGTGCATGCGGTTCTCGGCTTCGTCCCAGACCGCCGACTGCGGCCCGTCGATCACCTCGGCCTCGACTTCCTCGCCGCGGTGCGCGGGCAGGCAGTGCATGAACAGGGCGTCCTTCTGCGCGGCGGCCATCATGTCGCGGTCCACGCACCAGTCGACGAAGGCCTTCATGCGCGCCTCGTTCTCGGCCTCGTAGCCCATGCTGGTCCAGACATCGGTCGTGACCAGGTGCGCACCCTCGCAGGCCTGCATCGGGTGGTTGAAGGTCTTCAGGCAGGCCGGGTTCTTGACGCCGGCGAGCTTGGGATCGATCTCGTAGCCGCCGGGCGTGCTGACGTGCAGCGTGAAGCCGAGGATGTCGGCCGCCTGCAGCCAGGTGTTGGCCATGTTGTTGCCGTCGCCGACCCAGGCGACCACCTTGCCCTTGATGTCGCCGCGGTGCTCGATGAAGGTGAACACGTCGGCGAGGATCTGGCAGGGGTGGTATTCGTTGGTCAGCCCGTTGACCACCGGCACGCGCGAGTTCGCGGCGAAGGCCTCGAGCTTGGCCTGCTCGAAGGTGCGGATCATCACGATGTCGACCATGCGGCTGATCACGCGTGCGCTGTCCTCGATCGGCTCGGCGCGGCCGAGCTGGCTGTCGCCGGTCGTGAGGTTCACGACCGAGCCGCCCATCTGGTACATCCCGGCCTCGAAGCTCACGCGGGTGCGCGTGCTCGCCTTCTCGAAGATCATCGCGAGCGTGCGGTCGACCAGCGGCGTGTACTTCTCGTAGTTCTTGAAGCGCGTCTTGATGGTCTTCGTGCGCTCGAACAGGTAGGCATATTCCTCGGCGCGAAAGTCCTTGAACTGCAGGTAGTGCTTGATCAGGGTGCTGCCGGGCTTCATCGTCTTCACTTGGGGCCCACGCTGGTCGCTGTTTCGGCGAGGAAGCTCTTGATCACGGGCACGAGGATCGCGACGATCTGCTTCGCTTCGTCCTCGCTGAGGATCAGCGGCGGCACGAGCCGGATGACGCGCTCGGCCGTCACGCTGAGCATCAGCCCGGCCTGCGCGGCGCGGACCAGGATGTCGCCGCACGGGCGGTCGAGCTCGATGCCCAGCATCAGGCCCTGACCGCGAATTTCCTTCAGGCCCTCGACGCCGGCGAGCTCGCGCTCGAGCCCGCTCCTGAGTGCCGCGCCGACCTTTTCGGCATTCGCGAGCAGGCCGTCCTCTTCCATGATGCGGATGGTCTCGACGCCGGCACGCATCGCGAGCGGGTTGCCGCCGAACGTGGTGCCGTGGTTGCCGGGGCCGAACACGTCGGCGGCCTTGGGCCCGCAGACCACCGCGCCGACCGGTACGCCCGAGCCCAGGCCCTTCGCGAGCGGCATCACGTCGGGCTTGATGCCGGCCCACTGGTGCGCGAACCACTTGCCGGTGCGGCCCATGCCGCACTGCACCTCGTCCAGCATCAGCAGCCAGCCGCGCTCGTCGCAGATGCGGCGCACCTGCTTCAGGTACTCGATCGTCGCCGGGCGCACGCCGCCTTCGCCCTGGATCACCTCGAGGAACACCGCGACGACGTTCGGGTTCGCCGCCGCGACTTTCTCGATCGCCGCGACGTCGTTCAGCGGCACCCGCACGAAGCCTTCGACCAGCGGCCCGAAGCCGGCCTGCACCTTGGGGTTGCCGGTGGCCGACAGCGTCGCGATCGAGCGGCCGTGGAATGCGGCTTCGTAGACGATGATCTCGGGGCGGTCTATGCCCTTGTCGTGGCCGTACTTGCGCGCGATCTTCAGCGCCGCTTCGTTCGCCTCGAGGCCGGTGCTGCAGAAGAAGGCCTTGTCCAGCCCCGACAACTCGGCCAGCTTGGCCGCGAGCTTTTCCTGCAGCGGCACGAGGTAGTAGTTCGAGGTGTGGATCAGCTTGCCGATCTGCTCGGTCAGCGCCGGCACCAGCTTCGGGTGCGCGTGGCCCAGCGTGTTGACCGCGATGCCGCCCAGTCCGTCGAGGTACTTCTTGCCGTCGGTGTCCCAGACCCAGCAGCCTTTGCCGTGCGACAGCGCGATCGGGAGTCGCCCGTAGGTCTTCATCACGTGCGGTTCGGCCGAGGCCGGCGAGGTGGAAGGCAGTTTGTCGGGGGCGTTCATCGCAGGACTCCGAAAAAAGCGACCGAAAGGACCGAACAAAGAAGCGAGCGGGAGGTGCGCCGAAGCCACATCCCGCTCGGGAAGGCATTCTAAGGTCTCGCTTTAGAAGGGACGATGACAAGCCGAAATGGAACCATGCGCGCAGTTTCAGGCTCTTCCATCGTCGACAGCTTCACGCCCGGCGCCGCGAAAGCCGGCGGGCGTGCTGCAGCGCAGCACGGACAGGGCACAATCGCGGATGCCGCACGACGGTCGCTCTGGATTGAACGCCCTGCCTGGCGCGAGATGCTGCAGCGCCCGATTTCACCGTCACCGCGGATATCGCCGATGACCGAGCCCACCGCCGCCCCCAAACCCCGCGAGTTCTTCATCCAGGGCCTGACCCGCGACGGCAAGACCTTTCGACCGAGCGACTGGGCCGAGCGCTTGGCTGGCGCGATGTCCTGCTTCCGGCCCGAAGGGGTGCAGACCGGGATCGGCGCGTTCATCGGCTACTCGCCGTACTGCGTGCCGCGCGTGATCAACGGCGTGAAGTACGTGATCGTCAATGAAGCCCTGCGCAGCATCGAGCCGATGGCCTGGGACTTCGTGATGAACTTTGCCCGCGACAACGACTTGCAGGTCAGCGAGGCCTGCCTGGTGCCGGAGCCGCCGGCCGCGCGGCCGAAGTAGAGAAGAAGAGGGCGCGCGCCACGCGCCATCCCGGCGCGCGGCGGTTGACGGGAGCTCCCCGCGCTACAGCGAGGTCTCCATGGCCAGTGCGTTGCTGATCTGGCGCGTCTTCATGAATTCGCCTATGACCTGCTCGCGCGAGACGGGTGCAGGCGCTGCGTTGCCGTGCTCCCAGGTGCCGCCCGTTTCGAGCGCGGCCAGTTCGCCGCTCTGGCGCGCCGCCATCACGTCGGCCACGATCTGCTCGCGGCTCACCGCGGCGGGCTGTTGCTGAGGCGGCGCCCACGTGCCGCCGGTCTCGAGCACCGCGAGCTCGCCGCTCTGGCGTGCCGCGAGGACCTGCGCGACGACCTCTTCGCGCGTCAGCGGTCGGCTCTCGTCGTCGGCGCGGGCGGCGAACGAAAGTGTGCACAGCACGGCAGCGACGGCTGCGGTCGAGACGATCATGGCCAAGCGTGGGTTCTTCATGGTGAGCTCCTGACGAGTTGGACGCGGTTCGACGACCCGCGCACGGCACCGTGTCGGCGCCCGCACCGGTCGGCGCGACGATCCTGGCGCGCAGCCATTGCTTTCCGATGTCGTCGCGCGCGCCTCGTGTTGCACGTGCAATCGACGGTGCAACCGTCGGTATCGCGACGTGATGGGCGCGCCTCGGTCAGGCTGCCGCCGCGGTGAGCAGCCGCGCGAGCTGCCGCGCCAGCTCGCCGCGGCGCAGCGGTTTTTGCAGCACGACGTTGACGCCGGCCTCGTGGGCACGCTGCTCCAGGTCCGGCCCGCCGAACCCGGTGGTCAGCACGATCGGGGTCGCGCGGCGTAGCGCGTGCAGCGCACGCGCGAGCTCGATGCCGCTCAGTCCCGGCATCACCTGGTCGATCAACAGCGCGTCGAAGCGGTCCGGCGACTTGCGCAGCACCTCGAGCGCCAGCGCTGGGTCGCAGAAGCCCGCGGGCTCGTAGCCCAGCTCGGCGAGCAACTCCTCGGTCAGTGCGACCAAGGCCGGCTCGTCGTCGACGACCATCACCACCTGGCCGCGGCCGCGCGGCAGCGTCGACGCGCTTGCGAGGGCCGCGTCGTCGTCATGGGCTGAGACCGCGGCACGCGGCAGGTACAGCGTGAACGCCGCGCCGCGCCGCGGCACCGTGCTGACGTCGATCGCGCCTCCCATCTCGGTCACCGCGCCGCGCACCATCGCGAGCCCCAGCCCGGTGCCGCCTTGCGCTTCGCGGGTCGTGAAGAACGGTTCGAACAGCCGCTCGAGCACGTCGCCGGACATGCCGGGGCCGTCGTCGGCGATGGTGATGCGCACGTGCTCGCCCGCGGTCAGCGTGCCGTGCGACAGCACGCGCTCGCTGGCCAGCGTCAGCGTCGAGGTCTCGATCCGGATGCGGCCGCCGTCCGGCATGGCCTGCAGCGCGTGGATCGCGTTCATGCACAGGTTGTGGATCGCCTCGAACAGCACGGACGCGTCGCCGAGCACGGTCGCGCCCGGCGCGCCCAGCGCTCGCTCGAAGCGGATCGTCGCCGGGCCTGCGGCCATCTGCGCCATCTGCAGGTCGATCGCTTCGCCGACCAGCGCATCGACATCGATGGGCGTCGCGGCCGACGGCGATGACGCGCCGCCGCGCAGCGACAGGATGCGCGCGACCAGCCGCCGCCCGCGCTCGCCGGCACGCATCAGCTGCTCGGCGTGCTGCGCGGCAGCGCTGCCCGGCGCCAGCTGGCGGCTCAGCAGGTCGCCGAAACCGAGGATCAGCGCCAGCACGTTGTTGAAGTCGTGCGCGATGCCGCCGGCCAGCCGGCCTATCGATTCGAGCCGCTGCGTGCGTTGCAGCGCGGCCTGCGCCTGCTGCCGCGCCTGCATCTCGTGCTGCAGGCGGCGCACGATGAACGCCAGCGCGGCCAGGCCGATCAGCGTCGCGATCGACGCACCGGCCACGTACTGGTACCACGGTGCGAACACGGAGCGGCGGTCGCGCGACGTGACGGCGATCATCGGCAGCCCGGGCAGGCGTTGGGCGGCGATGAAGAGGCCGCCCAGTTCGGTGTCGGCACCGGCCGGGCGTGCCAGCAACTCGCGCAGCGTCTCGGCAGGCCGGCCGGGCAGGGCCAGCGTGCCGCCCAGCGACACGCCGCTCGGCGTGAACAGCCCGGCGCGCGCATCGTCGGCCACGGCGATGCGGCCGAAGAACTCGGCGATGAGGCCGTTGTCGACGAAGCCGGCGACGCGGGCGACCTCGCCGCCGCTGTCGGCGACGTCGGCGACATCGCGCGACAGCCTCAGCAGGGTCGGGCCGCCGTGCGAGTCCGAGGGCACCGCGGCGATGCGAAGGCCGATGCTGGTGCCGCTCGCGGTGCCGCTGCCCGCGACCCGGACCGACGCGTGATCGGGGGCTTCCAACGGGCCGGGCGGCGCTGGCGGCGCTTCGATCGTGGCGTCGTCCGGCAACGACGACACGAGCACATGCCCGTGGCCATCCTCGAATCGCAGCGCGCGCAGCGTCGGGTTGCTGCCGACCCGCTGGCGCAGCCCGCGTTGTGCGTTCGGCGGTACGCCGTGGCTCTCGCGCACGTCGCGCAGTGCGCCGCGCAAGGACGCGTCGACCGCGCCGAACACGACGCTCGCGTGCTCGGCCAGCGCCGCGGTCTGCAGGCGGATCTGCCGGTTGGTGAACTGGACGCGATGGTCGCGCAGCACCCACAGCCAGTAGCCGGTGGCCACGCAACCGAACAGTGCCAGCACGATCGCACCGACCGTCAGCCGGCGCGAGGTTGCGGCCGCCGCGTGCGAGCTGGCGCCCGTGACCCTGGAGGGGTCAGGACGACCGGGAGAGGGCGGTGCGGAACTCACGGTGCACGCCAGCATACGCACTTCGGCGGCCGCGTGACGCGAGCGGTGCGCTCGCCGCAATCGCCGCACAATCGCCGCACAATCGCCGGCGATGAGCGAACTGCCGTTGCCGCACGTGCTGGTCGTCGACGACGACCCGGCCGTCTTCGAGTTGCTGCGCCACTACTTGGTCGCGAACGACCTGCGGGTGAGCTGGGCGCCCGACGGCCGTGCGATGCAGGCGGCGTTCGACCGCGAGGTCATCGACCTGGTGCTGCTCGATGTTCGCCTGCCCGGCGAGAACGGCATGCAGCTCGCCGCGCGGCTGCGCGAGCGGGCGCCGGTGCCCATCATCTTCGTGTCCGGCCGGAGCGAGGAGGCCGATCGGGTGATGGGGCTCGAGATCGGTGCCGACGACTACGTCGTCAAGCCGTTCAGCGAACGCGAACTGCTGGCACGCATCCGTGCGCAGCTGCGCCGTGCGCGCATGGCCGGCGCGGTGCAGCCCTCGGGCGACAACGGCGAGGCCGAGGGTCACAGGCGCCGCGCGTTGCGCTTTGCCGGCTGGGAGCTGAACCTGCGCACGCACCGGCTGATACGGCCCGACGGCGCGGACGTCGAGCTGTCGAACGGCCAGTTCAGCCTGCTGCTGGCGTTCTGCGGCGCGCCGCAGCGGGTGCTGTCGCGCGAACGGTTGCTGAACCTGTCGCGGCTGCATGGCGACGAGGTCTACGACCGCAACATCGACGTGCAGATCCTGCGCCTGCGCCGACAGATCGAGGACGACCCGTCGCAGCCGCGGCTGATCGTGACCGAACGCGGTGCGGGGTACATGCTGAACACGCCGGTCGACGTGCTGTATTGAATCTGGGCTCGAGCGCGCGGCCGCGCCCCCAAAATGAAAAGGGCTCGCACAGCGAGCCCTTCGTCGATCACCCTGGAAGCCGCGTCGTCAGGCGGACAGCGCGAGCGCCTTGACCTTGGCCGCGAGGCGGCTCTTGTGGCGCGCGGCCTTGTTCTTGTGGAACAGGCCCTTGTCGGCCACCGAGTCGATCACCGACTGGGCCGACTTGAACAGGTCGGTTGCCTTGGTCTTGTCGCCAGCGGCGACTGCCTTCTGGACGTTCTTGATGACGGTGCGGAACTTCGAACGCAGCGCGGTGTTGGCGGCGTTGAGCTTGACGTCCTGACGCACGCGCTTCAGGCCCGAAGCGATGCGAACGGTCTTTTTCTTGGCTTTGGCGGAGGTGGCCATCGATGTGGGTCCCGTGTATGGGTCGACCTATTGGGGGCGTGCCCAGGGTGGAGCAAAGACCGCGAGTATAGCACTGGCCGCCAACGCGGCGCAATTTGCCCGCCGGCGAGCGGGTCACCGCTCCCTATAATCCGCGCGGTCCATGAACCTGCTGCGGGCCGCCTCCACCATTTCGTTGTTCACGCTGGCCTCGCGGGTCACCGGTTTGGTGCGCGAAATCATCGTCGCGGCGCTGTTCGGCGCCGGAGCCACGGTGGACGCGTTCAACGTCGCGTTTCGCATCCCGAACCTGCTGCGGCGCCTGTTCGGCGAGGGCGCGTTCACGCAGGCCTTCGTGCCGGTGCTGGCGCAGACCCGGGCGGTCGAGGGCGACGAGGTCACGCACCGGCTGATCGACGCGGTCGCGACCATGTTGTTCTGGGCGCTGATCGTGACCGTCGCGGTCGGCGTGATCGCCTCGCCCATCGTCGTCTGGCTGATGGGCTCGGGGCTGGTCCGCTTCGACGACGCGGTCGTGATGACGCGCTGGATGTTCCCCTACATCGGCTTCATCTCGCTGGTCTCGCTGTCCTCGGGCATCCTGAACACCTGGAAGCGCTTCGCGGTGCCGGCCGCGACGCCGGTGCTCCTGAACCTGTCGACGATCGCCGCGGCCTGGTTCCTGTCGCCGTGGCTGAAGGGCCGGGGTTTCGAGCCGATCTATTCGATGGCGCTGGGCGTGCTGCTGGGCGGCGTGCTGCAACTGGCGATCCAGGTGCCGGCGCTGCGCGCGATCGGCGCGCTGCCGCGCATAGGCCTGAGCTGGCGGGCGATCCGTGCGGCGCGTGCGCATCCTGGCGTCGGCCGCGTGCTGAAGCAGATGGCGCCGGCGCTGGTCGGCGTCTCGGTGGCGCCGCTGTCGATCATGATCAACACGCAGATCGCGTCGCACCAGGGTGTCGGCGCGGTGTCGTGGATCACCTATGCGGACCGGCTGATGGAGTTCCCGACTGCGTTGATCGGCGTGGCGCTCGGGGTCGTGCTGGTGCCGCAGTTGTCGGCGGCCCAGGGCAAGGCCGATTTCGACTCTTATTCGAGCCTGCTCGACTGGGGCCTGCGGCTCGTGCTGCTGCTCGCGCTGCCGTGCACGATGGCGCTGCTCGTGTTCCCGAACGCGCTGATCGCGACGCTGTTCCATCACGGCCGGTTCGGTGCCGATGCGGTTCCTCAGACCGCGCATGCGCTGGTCGGTTATGGCGTCGGGCTGGTCGGGATCATCGCGGTGAAGATCCTGGCGCCGGGCTACTACGCGAAGCAGGACGTCGGAACGCCGGTGCGCATCGCGGTCATCGTGCTGGTGCTGACCCAGGCGATGAACCTGCTGTTCGTGCCGCTGTTCAGGCACGCGGGGCTGACGCTGTCGATCAGCATCGGCGCACTCATCAACGCGGCCTGGCTGTTCATCGGCTTGCGGCGCGGCGGCCAATACCGGCCCGCGCCGGGCTGGGTGCCGTTCACGCTGCGCGTCGTGTTCGCGACCGCGCTGCTGGGCGCGCTGCTGGCCTGGGCGGGGCAGGCGATCGACTGGGTGGCGCTGGGGTCGCACGGCTTGCAGCGCGCTGGCCTGCTGGCCGCCTGCCTGTCGGGCGCCGCAGCCTTGTACTTCGGCGCGCTGCTGGCGACCGGGTTGAAGCTGCGCGACTTCGTGCGCCGTGGCTGAACCGGACCGCCGCAGCGATAAACTCGCTCACATGCCCGGTCCGTTGCAGTTTGAGACGCCCACGGCGCTCGAATACTTCGCTGCGCTGGTGGCCGACGACGCCAGCCTGTCGCTGGTGGAGGCCGCGGCGTCCATTGCGCAGGACGAGTTTCCCGTGCTCGACGTGCAAGCCGTGCTGGCCGAAGTCGATACGCTGGCCGCGAAGCTGAAGCGCCGCCTGCCGGCCGACGCGGTGCCGGTGCAGCGGCTGCGCTGGCTGAACCGCTACTTCTTCCAGGAGCTGGGCTTCGCCGGCAACGTCAACAACTACTACGACCCGGCCAACAGCTACCTGCACAACGTGCTGCAGACGCGTCGCGGCATCCCGATCACGCTCGCGGTGCTGTACATCGAGATCGCCACGCAGATCGGGCTGACCGCGCGCGGCGTCTCGTTCCCCGGGCACTTCCTGATCAAGCTGAAGATGCCGCAGGGGGAGGTCCTGATCGACCCGTTCACCGGGCAGTCGCTGTCGCGCGACGAGCTCAACGAGCTGCTCGCGCCGTACAAGCGCGACCGCGGGCTGCAAGGCGACTTCGACGTGCCGCTGGGCCTGTTCCTGAAGGCCGCGTCGGGCCGCGAGGTGCTCGCCCGCATGCTGCGCAATCTGAAGGAGATTCATCGCGGCGCCGCCGATCCGCGGCGCCTGCTCGCGGTGCTGCAGCGTCTCGTGGTGCTGCTGCCGCAGGTGTGGGAGGAGCGGCGCGACCGCGGCCTCGCCTATGCCGACATCGGCGACGATGCAGCGGCAACCCGCGATCTGACCCTTTACCTCGAGAACGCGCCCGACGCGCAGGATCGCCAGGCGATCGCCGAGCGGCTGGCGCGGCTGGGCCGCACCGGCTCGTCGCCGCGTCTGCATTGAACGCGCCCGCATCGACGACAGCGCCGAGCCGATGACCCTCACGCCCGCCCAACGCCGCACCGCCACCTGGACCGCCCTCAGCCTGCTGCTGCTGGCTGCGCTGTGGCTGCTGGCGCCGGTGTTGACGCCGTTCGTGATCGCCGCGGTGCTGGGTTATGTGCTGCACCCGGCGGTCGAGCAGTTGGCCGCGCGGCGCGTGCCGCGCTGGGTCGCGGTGGGGCTGGTCGAGGTCGCGGCGATCGTCGCGGCGCTGGCCGTGCTGTTGTTGATCGTGCCCATCCTGTCGAAGCAGCTGCCGCTGCTGCGCGAGCAGATCCCGCTGCTCGCCGATCGCCTGAACGCCAGCCTCGGGCCGTGGCTCGCGAAGATGGGCATCAACGTCGCACTCGACACCGCGAGCATCAAGGCCTTCGTGCTCAAGTACCTGGACGCGAACCTCGAGGACTGGATCGCCACCGCGCTGAGCTCGGCGCGCATCGGCGGCAGCATCCTGCTGGCGGTGGTGGGCAATGCGTTCCTCGTGCCGGTCGTTCTGTTCTATCTGCTGATGGACTGGAACAACCTGACCGCGCGTTTTGCCGCCCTGGTGCCGCCGCGCATGCGCGACAGCGTGCACGCCTTCGCCAATGAATGCGACGAGGTGCTGGGCCAGTACCTGCGCGGCCAGCTGCTCGTGATGCTGGTGCTTGCCGCGTACTACAGCGTCGGGCTGACGCTGTTCGGCTTCGACCTGGCGGTGCCGGTCGGCGTGTTCACCGGGCTCGCGATCTTCATCCCGTATGTCGGGTTCGGGCTCGGGCTGATCCTCGCGCTGATCTCCGGCCTGCTGCAGTTCGCCGGCTGGCAGGGGCTGATCGGCGTGGCGGTCGTCTACGGCATCGGCCAGGTGATCGAGAGCTTCTTCCTGACGCCGCGGCTGGTGGGCGAGCGCATCGGAATGAGCCCGATCACCGTGATCTTCGCGCTGCTCGCCTTCGGCCACCTGTTCGGCTTCGTCGGCGTGCTGATCGCGCTGCCGCTGAGCGCGTTGCTGGTCGTCGCGGTGGGGCGGATGCGCGAGGCGTACCTGGGCAGCCGGTTGTACTTGGGATGAAGCAGATCCCACTGCCGATCGGTGCCGAGGCGGCGCGCACCTTCGACAACTTCGTGCCCGGCGCGAACGGGCAGGCCATCGAACACCTGCGGTCGCTGGTGCCTAGTTCGGCGCCGGTGTACCTGTGGGGTGCCAGCGGCAGCGGCAAGACCCACCTGTTGCGCGCGACCGCCCAGCAGTTCGACGACCAGGGGCTGCGCGTCGGCTGGTTCGGCGCGGGCGATGCGCCGCCGTGGCCGTACGACCCGAGCTGGTCGCTGATCGTGTTCGACGACTGCGACACGTTCGACGCCGATCAGCAGCATGCTGCATTTGCGCTGTTCGTCGAAGCCATCGGCGACGGCGTGCCGCTGGTCTCGGCCGGGCATGCGCCGCCGGTCGACCTGCCGCTGCGCGAGGACCTGCGCACCCGCATCGCCTGGGGCCACGTGTTCGCGCTCGAACCGCTGGCCGAACCCGAGGCGCGTGCCGCGCTGCGCCGCGAGGCCGACCGTCGCGGCGTGTTCCTCTCCGACGAGGTGATGGACTATCTGCTGACCCGCTTCGCGCGTGACCTGAAGCACCTGATGGCGCTGCTCGACCGGCTCGATGACTTCTCGCTCGCGACCAAGCGGGCGATCACGGTACCGCTGTTGAAACAGATGCTGAACGAGGAAGGGCGATGACCACTCCGAGCGCCCTGCCGCGCAACCTGTGCCTGTTCGACCTCGACGACACGCTGCTGCCGCTGGACTCCGACCATGCCTGGGGCGAGTTCTTGACCGGGCTGGGCTGGGTCGAGCCCACCGAGTTCGCGCGTCGCAACGACGCGTTCTACGCGCAGTACAAGGCCGGCCAGCTCGACATCCACGAGTACGTCGCCTTCGCGACCGAGCCGCTGCGCGCGCGCGGCGTCGCCGAAGCGGACGCCGCGCATCGCCGCTTCATGGACGAGGTGATCGTGCCCAACCTGCGTCCGGCCGCACTCGATCTCGTGCGCGACCATCAGAACCGCGGCGACCTGGTCGCGCTGGTCACCGCGACCAACGACTTCGTCACCGCGCCGATTGCCCATGCCCTCGGCATCGAGACGCTGATCGCCGTCCGGCTCGAGCGCACGAGCAGCGGTACCATCACGGGCCGGATCGCCGGCACGCCGAGCTACCGCGACGGCAAGGTCGAGCGGGTGCGGCAGTGGCTGCACGAGCAGGGCGCCGACTGGGCCGGCTTCGAGCGCATCAGCGTGTATTCCGATTCGGTCAACGACCTCCCGCTGCTCGAGCGCGCCACCGATCCGGTCGCGACCAATCCGTCGGCCGCGCTCGAGGGGATCGCGCGCGAGCGCGGTTGGCGCATCCTCAGACTCTTTTGACATGATCAAGAAACTCATCGACAAGCTGCTCGGCAAATCCGCCGCTGCCTCGGCCCCGAAAGCGGCGACGAAGCGCACCGCCGGCCAGCGCGTCGACGTGCCCAAGCGCGAGCACGGCATCGATCCGGCGCTGGTCGACGAGAAGGCCGTCAAGGTCGTCAAGACACTGGTCGATGCCGGCTACGAGGCCTACATCGTCGGCGGCGCGGTGCGCGATCTGCTGGTGGGCCTGCGGCCCAAGGACTTCGACGTCGCGACCAACGCGACGCCCGAGCAGGTCAAGGCGTTGTTCCGCCGCGCATTCATCATCGGGCGGCGCTTTCGCATCGTGCACGTCGTGTTCGGGCGCGGGCGCCAGGACCGCGGACTGTCGGAGGTGATCGAGGTCTCGACCTTCCGCGCGATGGTGGACGCCAGCGCGGCCGAGGCGGTGTCCGGCAACGAGAAGACCTCGAAGGCCGATCTGGTCGGCAGGAGCCACGCGGTCGACGCCGAGGGCCGCGTGCTGCGCGACAACGTCTGGGGCACGCAGACCGACGATGCGGCGCGGCGCGACTTCACGATCAACGCGATGTACTACGACCCGCTGCGCGAGATCGTCGTCGACTACCACGGCGGCATCGCCGACGTGAAGAAGAAGCTGCTGCGCATGATCGGCGACCCGACGACGCGTTACCGCGAAGACCCGGTGCGCATCATCCGCATCGTGCGCTTCGCCGCCAAGCTGGGCTTCGAGATCGAGCCCAAGACACGCGCGCCGATCAAGGAACTGGTCGGCCTGCTCGACAACGTGCCGGCCTCGCGCACCTTCGACGAGATGATCAAGCTGCTGCAGACGGGCCATGCGCTCGCGAGCATCGAGCAGTTGAAGAAGCAGGGCCTGCACCGCGGCGTGTTCCCGGTGCTGGACGTCGCGCTCGACGAAGCGCATCGCCACGATGGCCGCGAGAAGTTCGTGCAGCTGGCGCTGGCCGATACCGACCGCCGCGTCGACGAAGGCAAGCCGGTCGCCCCCAGCTTCATGCTCGCGTGCATGCTGTGGCACGACGTGCTGAAGGGTTGGGCCGCATTGCGTGCGAAGGGCCAGCCGCCGTTCCCGGCGCTGCAACAGGCAGTGGACGCGGTCTTCGATGCGCGCATCGGCGACATCTCCGGTCGCGGCAAGCTGGCCGCGGACATGCGCGAGATCTGGCTGATGCAGCCGCGCTTCGAGCGCCGCACCGGCAACGGCGTGCTGACCCTGGTCGAGCAGCCGCGCTTCCGTGCCGGCTTCGACTTCCTGCGGTTGCGCGCCGATGCCGGCGAGATCGCCGCCGAGATCGCGACCTGGTGGGAGGCGTTCTCGCAAGCCGACGCCGACGAGCGCCGCGAGCTGATGAGCCAGGCGCGCGAGAAGGAACATCCGCCGAAGCGGGTGCGCAGCGCGAACGCGGCGACGGGTTCGAACGCGGTGCCCGGCGCGGCGGACGACGAGGCCGCGGCCGACTCCGGCGCAGCCGATCCGGTGAAGAAGCGCCGCCGGCGCCGGCGCAAGAGTGGCGCGTCGCGCGGCGCCGAAGGGTCGGATGAGACGGCGGCGGGCGCGCCGGCCGGTGTCGACCTCGACGTCACGCAAGGCTGAAGGCCCGCCGACGATGACGGCCGCCGTGCTCGATCTGGATGTTGTCGATCCGCGGGCGGCCGGCTTCGATCGCGATGCGCTCGCGCGGTTGAACGCGGCGCTGAGCCGCCTGATCGAGCGCCAGCGTCTGCCCGGCGCGGTCGTCCTGATCGTGCGCCGGGGTGCGGTTGCGAGCTTCGAGGCGCTGGGATGGCAGGACCCGTCGCGCGGCGTGGCGATGCGGCGCGACAGCCTGTTCCGCATCTATTCGATGACCAAGCCGATCGCGTCGGTCGCGCTGATGCGGCTGGTCGAGCAGGGGCGCGTGATGCTGCGCGATCCGCTGTCCAAGTACGTGCCGTCGTTCGCCGGGACCCGCGTGGCGGTGCAGGACGCGCAGGGCCTGCGGCTGGTCGCACCGGCGCGCCCGATCACCCTGTACGACCTGCTGCGCCACACCGCGGGGTTGACCTACGAGTTCCTGTCGCCGAGCACGGCCGTGCGCCGGCGGTATGTTGAGGCCGACTTGGGCAACCGCGACGTCGACAACGCGCGTCACGCCGATGTGCTGGCGGCGCTGCCGCTGATGCACGAGCCCGGCTCGATCTGGGAATACAGCCGCGCGACCGACGTGATCGGCCGCGTGATCGAGGTCGCGGCCGGCGAGCCGCTGGGGGAGCACCTGCGCAGAGCGCTGTTCGCGCCGCTGGGCATGCCCGACAGCGGCTTCGTCGTGCCCGCGGCCGATCACGAACGGATCGCCGAGCCGTTCCCCAACGACCCGGACAACGGCAACGCGGTGCAGCTCTTCGACCCGCGTGCGCCCGCGGCGCTCGAGTCGGCTGGCGGCGGCCTGGTTTCGACCGCAGCCGATTACGCGCGCTTCCTGCAGATGCTGATGGGCGGCGGCCGCTGCGGCGGCGTGCGCGTGCTCGGCCCCAAGACGGTCGAGGCCATGACGGCGGACCACCTGGGGGCCATCCCGCAATCGCCCGGCATCATGCCCGCGGGTCACGGCTTCGGGCTGGGCTTCGCGGTGATGACGGCGGCCGGCCAGCACACCGAGCCGGGGTCCGTCGGCGCATACGGCTGGAGCGGCGCCGGAGGCACCTCGTTCTTCGTCGATCCGCAGGAGTCGCTGTTCGCGCTGGTGCTGACGCAGGCGCCCGGCCTGTTCGACGAAGTGCGCGAGTTGTTCCGCCAGCTCGTCTATGCCGCGATCGACGACTGAGCCGCCGCCGGCCGCGCGCGACGTCGAGGCGTTCATCGGCCTCGGCGCCAACCTCGGCGACCCGCACGCGACGCTGACGGCCGCGTTCGATGCACTCGTCGCGTTGCCCGAGAGCACGCTGACGCAGCGCTCGAGCTTCTACCGCACCGCGCCCATAGACTCCGGCGGCCCCGACTACCTGAACGCCGTCGCGCGGCTGCGCACCCGGCTGCCGGCGCTCGAACTGCTCGCACAGCTGCAGGCGATCGAGCGCGCGCACGGCCGCGAGCGCCCGTACCGCAACGCGCCGCGCACGCTGGACCTGGATCTGCTGCTGTACGGCGACGAGCAGTGGGCCACCCCAGCCCTCGAGCTGCCGCATCCGCGGGCTCACGAGCGTGCTTTCGTGCTGGCGCCGCTGGCCGAGATCGCGCCGGACTTGGTGATCCCCGGGCGCGGTCGCGTCGCCGAGCTGCTCGCGGGATTGCCGGACCAGCGCATCGAGCGACTCGCGCCGTCGAGGGCTATAGACTGACGCGGATGGCCAACCTGCCCACCTCGACCGGTGCCGACGACGATCACGCTGGCGGCGGCCTGCGCCGCTTCCGCCATGTCGTGGTCGAAGGGCCGATCGGCGTCGGCAAGAGTTCGCTCGCGCGCCGGCTCGCATCGCACCTGGGCGCCGAGCTGCTGCTCGAGGCCCCCGAGGAGAATCCGTTCCTCGGGCGCTTCTACGACGACATGCCGGGCTACGCGTTCCAGACCCAGCTCTTTTTCCTGTTCCAGCGTGCGAAGCAGATGCAGACGATCTCGCAGCCGGGCATGTTCGAGCACACGCTGGTCAGCGATTTCCTGTTCGCGAAGGACGCGCTGTTCGCGCGCCTCACGTTGAGCGACGACGAGCATCGTCTCTACTCCCAGATCTACGCCCCGATCGCGGCGCAGGTCAGCGAGCCCGATCTCGTGATCTGGCTGCAAGCCACGCCGGCGACGCTGCTGCAGCGCATCCGCAAGCGCGGGCTGCGCATGGAGCGCAAGATCGACGCGGACTATCTGCAGCGGCTGTGCGATGCCTACGTCCAGCACTTCCACTCGTACGATGGCGCACCCGTGTTCGCGATCGGCACCGAGCGCTTCAACCCGGTCGAGCGTGACGCGGACTTCGCCGCGCTGCTCGAGCGGCTCGAGAATTTCCGCGGGCGCCGCGAATTCCTGAACATCGAGGCCGAGGCGCCGCTCGCGGCCCCGCGGCGCTAGCCCGCTACACTGCGCGCACTTCACGCCGATGACAACGGCGTGACATGATTGTTTCAGGGAGACGCGCGATGCTGTTCGGCAAGCTGCTGCCGCGGGAAGGAAATTTCTTCGAGCTGTTCAACCAGCATGGCGACCGCATCGTCGAAGGCGCACGGGCGTTCACGCAGCTGATCCAGAACTACGCCGATCCGCAGTTGCGTGACCGCTATGCCGAGGAGGTCGGCAACGCCGAGCGCCAGGCCGACCGCATCACCGCCGAAGTCAATCGGCTGCTGCACAAGACCTTCATCACGCCGATCGACCGCGAGCAGATCCACGGCCTGATCAACGCGATGGACGACATCCTCGACCTGCTGCAGGACGCGACCGAGACGATGTCGCTGTACGACGTGAAGACGATGACCGAGGACGTGCTGCGCCTGGGCGACCTGTCGGCGCGCTGCTGCGAGCGCGTGCAGAACGCCGTGACGCTGCTGCCGAAGATCAACCAGCCCGAGGTGGCCGAGGCGGCGATCAAGACCTGCGAGGAGATCGACAAGCTCGAGTCCGACGCCGACCGGGTGATGCGCTCGGCGATGTCGCGCCTGTTCCGCGAGGAGACCGATGTGCGCGAGCTGATCAAGCTCAAGGCGATCTACGAGCTGCTCGAGTCGATTTCGGATCGCTGCGAGGACGTCGCGAACCTGATCGAAGGCGTCGTGCTGGAAAACTCCTGACGCCGGCCCGGTTCTCCGCATGAATTCCGTCCAGACTGCCTTCTGGGTCGTCGCGCTGCTCGTCGCGCTCGCGCTGGCGTTCGACTTCATGAACGGCTTTCACGACGCCGCGAATTCGATCGCGACCGTCGTCTCGACCGGTGTGCTGAAGCCGCAGCAAGCGATCGTGTTCGCCGCGTTCTTCAACGTGCTCGCGATCCTGATCTTTCACCTGAACGTCGCGGCCACCGTCGGCAAGGGCATCGTCGACACCGGTGTGGTCGACCATCACGTGGTGTTCGGTGCGTTGATCGGCGCGATCGTCTGGAACCTCGTGACCTGGTGGTACGGCATCCCGTCGAGCTCGTCGCATGCGCTGATCGGCGGCATCGTCGGCGCGACACTGGCGAAGGCCGGCCCGAGTGCGCTGATCCTCCCCGGCATCGGCAAGACGGTGCTGTTCATCTTCCTCTCTCCGCTGCTGGGCTTCGCGCTCGGCTCGGCGCTGATGGTGCTGGTCGCGAACCTGTTCCGGCGCACCTCGCCGCTGCGCATCGACAACCTGTTCCGTCGCGCGCAGCTGGTTTCGGCCGGGCTGTACAGCCTCGGGCACGGCGGCAACGACGCGCAGAAGACGATCGGCATCATCTGGATGCTGCTGATCGCAACCGACTACGCGAGCGGCACCGCGAAGCTGCCGCCGACGTGGACGATCTGGTGCTGCTACCTCGCGATCGGCCTGGGCACGATGTTCGGCGGCTGGCGCATCGTCAAGACGATGGGGCAGAAGATCACGAAGCTGAAACCCGTCGGCGGCTTCTGCGCCGAGACCGGCGGCGCGATCACGCTGTTCCTCGCGACCGCGTTGGGCGTGCCGGTCTCGACCACGCACACGATCACCGGCGCGATCGTCGGTGTGGGCTCGACGCGGCGCGCGTCGGCGGTGCGCTGGGGCGTCGCCGGCACCATCGTCTGGGCCTGGATCTTCACGATCCCGGCCGCGGCGCTGGTCGCCGCGCTCTCCTACTGGCTGGGGCTGGTGGTGCTGCGCTGAGCCGCGTCGTTCGCGGCCTCGGCCTGGTACTCGAAGTAGCGCTGCGCGCTGAACGCGATCGTGGCCATCAGCACACCGGCGCCGAGTATCAGCGCCGCGATCACGCCCAGCACGGTCATCCAGCCGGTGCGGTGCTGAGCGCCGCTCGGGCCGTTGTAGCGCGTGTTCCAACGTTCGTCGGGCGTCAGGCCGTAGACGATCGCGCTGATCATCGCCACCGCGAGCGCGAAGCCGAGCGGCGGGATCAGCACCCAGGCGAGGTGGTCGTCGACGCCGAACTCGCGCATGCGGCGCACGCCGTACAGGCCGACCAGCGTCGGCGGCACGAACAGCCAGCCCCAGCGGTCGCCCAGGCCGTGCAAGTAGAAGCGATGCAGCCCGAACGCACCGCCGATCACGGCGACCCAGGTGGCCAGCGTCTTCGATCGGTAGCGCGTAGGCGCGATCACGGGAGCGTTCGGGGTCATGCGGCGTTGGCCGGCGGGGTCGTCGCGCCGGCGCCGAGCAGCTTCTGCATCATCACGACGTCGAGCCAGCGGTCGAACTTCCAGCCGACCGAGCGCAGCACGCCGACGTCGCTGAACCCGAGCTTCCGGTGCACACCGATCGAGCCGAGGTTGGCCGAATCGCCGATCACCGCGAGCATCTGGCGCGCGCCCAAGGCCTCGCAGCGGGCCATCAGCTCGGCCAAGAGCAGCGTGCCGACGCCCTGGCCCTGGGCCTCGCGCGCCAGGTAGACCGAGTCCTCGACGCAGAAGCGATACGCCTTGCGCGGGCGGAAGTGGTTCGCGTAGGCGTAGCCGAGCACCGTGCCGGCGCGCTCGGCGACCAGCCAAGGCAGCCCTTTTGCCAGCACATCGTCGCGCCGGCGCGACATCTCGGCGGCATCCGGGGGATCGAGCTCGAAGGTGCCGGTCCCGTGCTGCACGTTCCAGGCGTAGATGGCGGCGAGGGCGGGCACATCGGCCGCGGCGCTGGGGCGAATCAGGAGCGTCATAGAGCAGTGAGTTTATAATGCGCGGTTTCGTCGACGGCCTGGTCTGGAGCATGTACTCGAGGGCGGGCGTATCTACGACGACGAAAGCTCGTGAAGCAACCCCTTTTTGATCTGCTCGTCCTGCGGTGTCTCCTGGTGCGTGGCGGATGGCTTTGAACCTTCTGAAGGAACAGTCATGGTCGTGATCCGACTTGCCCGCGGCGGCGCAAAGAAGCGCCCGTTCTTCAACATCGTCGTGGCCGACTCGCGCATTCGTCGCGATGGCCGCTTCATCGAGCGCGTGGGTTTCTACAACCCGGTCGCGGCCGGCGGCGAGCAGCCGCTGCGCGTCGCGTTCGACCGCATCGAGCACTGGGCCAGCCACGGCGCCCAGCTGTCGCCGACGGTGGCGCGCCTGGTGGCGCAGGCCAAGGCCGCCGCTTAACCGCTCCATCGCGCTTGGGCGCCGTCCGCGCTGAATCCGACGCCGACGCGCTGTCCTGGCCGGACGACGCCGTCGAGGTCGGGCGCATCATGGGCGCCTGGGGGCTGAAAGGCTGGGTCAAGGTCCAGCCGTTCACGGCCGATCCGCAGGCGCTGTTTTCCTCGCGGCGCTGGTTCATCCGGCCGCCCGAGGGCAGCGCGGCGAAGGGTGTCGTCAAACGCCCGGCCGCAGCCGGCGGTGCAGCGGCCACGGCGATGTTGCCGTCGCTGCTGAAGATTGCCGAAGCCAAGGATCACGGCGAGCTCGTCGTCGCGCGGGCGCACGAGGTCGACGACCGTGACGGGGCCGAGGCTTTGCGCGGGGCCCGCGTCTTTGTCGCACGCTCGAGTTTTCCAACCGCGGGGCCGGACGAGTTCTACTGGGTCGATCTGATCGGCCTGGCGGTCGTCAACCGCGCCGGCGAACGGTTGGGCACGGTGGTCGGGCTGCTGGACACCGGGCCGCACAGCGTGCTGCGCGTGGCGCCGGCGGACGGCGCCGGCGAGGCCGACGAGCGGTTGATCCCGTTCGTCGCCGCGTATGTCGACGACGTGAGCCTCGAACAGCGCAAGATCACGGTCGACTGGGGCCTGGATTTCTGAAGCCCTGAACGAGGGTGTCATGGCGACACTGCGCTTCGACGTCATCACGCTGTTTCCCGAGCTGTTCGCGCCGCACTTGACGACGGGCGTGACGCGGCGCGCGTTCGAGTCGAAACAGGTCGACGTGCGACTCTGGCCGCTGCGCGACCATGCGGACGACAACTACCGGCGGGTCGACGACCGCCCGTACGGCGGCGGGCCGGGCATGGTGATGCTGGTCGAGCCGCTGGCGCGTGCGCTCGCCGCGGTGCGCGCGGACCGTGGCGATGCCGTGCTGCCCGCGCCGGTGGTGCACTTCACGCCGACAGGGCGTCGCATCGACCAGTCCCTGATCCGCGAGATGGCGCAAGGCCCTGGCGCGGTGCTGGTCTGCGGCCGCTACGAAGGCATCGACCAGCGCTTCATCGACCGCCATGTCGATCTCGAGCTCAGCCTCGGCGACTTCGTGCTGTCGGGGGGTGAGCTGCCGGCGCTCGCGCTGCTGGATGCCGTCGCGCGCCTGCAGCCCGGCGTGCTCGGCGACGCGCAGTCGCACGAGCAGGACAGCTTCTCCGACGGACTGCTCGACTGCCCGCACTACAGCCGCCCCGAGGTGCTGCGCGACGAGAATGGCGACGAGCGCGCGGTTCCGGCGCCGCTGTTGTCGGGCCATCACGCTGAAATCGCCCGCTGGCGGCGCCGGCGTTCCCTGGAGCTGACCGCCAGGCAGCGCCCCGACCTGATCGCCGCCGCACGGGCTGCCGGCCGGCTCACGTCCGAGGACGAGGCGTATCTGACCACGCTCGGGCTATAATCATCGGCTTTTCGATCCTCTGCCGCGCAGGGGCCTGTATATCTCGACGGAATTCCGACGGAATGCCAACGGGAAGCAGCCCCGCCCCAACCCCTCAGAACGGCGCGCGCAAGATCGCTTGGAGAAACCCCATGGATCTGATCCAGACCCTCGAGCGGGAAGAAATCGCCCGTCTCAACAAGACCATCCCTGAGTTCGCGCCCGGCGACACGGTGATCGTCAACGTCAACGTCGTCGAAGGCACGCGCAAGCGCGTCCAGGCCTTCGAGGGCGTCGTGATCGCGAAGCGCAACCGCAGCCTGAACTCGAGCTTCATCGTTCGCAAGATCTCGAGCGGCGAAGGTGTCGAGCGCACGTTCCAGACCTACAGCCCGCTGATCGCGTCGATCGAGGTCAAGCGCCGCGGCGATGTGCGCCGCGCGAAGCTGTACTACCTGCGTCAGCGTTCCGGCAAGTCGGCTCGGATCAAGGAAAAGCTGGCTTGACGAAGTCGCCGCAGCGTCAGCTGCGGCTGCACGGAGTGCAGGGCCAGCTTTCGCCGAAGGCAAAAGCTGGCTTGACGAGACCTTTCACAGGGTCAATCGCGAAGGCCGCCCCGAGGGGCGGCCTTTTGCATTCCAATACCGAAAAACCATGGCATTGAGCTTCGATCCCCAAGCCTTGCCGATCATCGGCATCGACGATCACCTGCCGCCGGTCGCCGGCAGCGAGCTGCTGATCGCGGCACTGCGCCAGCGTTTTGCCGCGCAGCCCGAGTGGCACCCCGAGATCAAGACCGAGCACCGCTTCCACGATCGCGAACCGGCGCACGCCTCGGTGCTCGTCGGCCTGGTGCCGCGCGATCAGCTCACCGTGGTGCTGACCGAGCGCACCGCTCATCTGACGGATCACCCGGGGCAGATCAGCTTCCCCGGCGGCCGCGCCGAGGACAGCGATGCCGATGCGGTCGCGACCGCGCTGCGCGAAGCGCACGAAGAGATCGGCCTCGAGTCGCGCTTCGTCGACGTGCTGGGCGAGCTGCCGACCTACACGACCGGCACCGGCTTCATCGTCACGCCGGTGGTCGGGCTCGTGGACCCGGGCTTCGCGATCAACCCCGACCCGTTCGAGGTGGCCGAGGTGTTCGAGGCGCCGCTCGCGTTCCTGATGAATCCGGCGAACCACCGGCGCCACGCGGTGGAAGTGAGCGGCGTGCGGCGCGAATTCCTGTCGATACCCTGGGACGGCGTCGATGCGAACGGCGCCCCGCGGCGCTACTTCATCTGGGGTGCGACCGCCGCGATGCTGCGCAATCTCTATCGATTTCTGGCCGCATAGCGGCGATGGACGCGGCTGCCGCGCCGTCGCGCACGCATTCGCGTCAGTATCATCGTGACGCATGAATTTCTTCGCCGTCCTGTTCGCATTGCTGATCGAACAGCTCAAGCCGCTGCCTCGCAGCAATGTCGTTCATGAGGCGCTGACCGGCTGGATGCGCTGGACCGGCCGCAACTTCGACGCCGGCCGCGATCACCACGCCTGGGTGGTGTGGTGCGTCACGGTGCTGCTGCCGTCGCTGATCGTCTTTGCCGTGTACCAGGCGATCGCGCACTTCTCGCTGGTCGCGGCACTGGTCTGGAACATCGCGGTGCTGTACCTGACGCTGGGGTTT
>DATEFR010000670.1:0-4520 GCA_035280545.1 Burkholderiaceae bacterium
GACGCCGACGAAGATCCAGTGGCGCCGGAAGATGTACTCCATGTCGGCCTGGAAGATCTCCTCGCTGAGATAGAACGGCGCTTCCAGGCTGTGGCCCGGGCGGCGCCGCTCCAGCAGCGTGTTCAGCAGGGCGCCTGCCGAGCCGGCGCGGGGATGCAAGGTGACGATGGAGGGCGGGGTCTGCATGACGGAGATCCTGGGTATCTGCTGGATGAGCCTCGCGGAAGTGGCGGCTGTGGGCGTGGCTCCCTGGTGAGGCATTGTTCGGCGAGCCACCGCGCGGACCTTGCGTGCGTCGGACGCGGACTTGTCAGGATTCGACACGCGCCGACTGGCCGCAGGGCGCGCTGCCCGGCGCAGCGAGCGTGTTCGCGCTCGTCCTGAACCCCGATGTCGGATTTGTGCAAGTGCGTGTCCGCGGCGCACAAGCTCCCGAGGACGGCGGCTCGAAGAATGAGGCCATGAACCAGTCGCGAGGACCCAAGCCATGAATCCGATCCACGCCAACGCCGTCGTCATCGACGGCTTGATCATCTCCAAGTGGGACCGTCCCGTGTTCGAGGACATGCGCAAGGGCGGTCTCACCGCCGCCAACTGCACCGTGTCCGTCTGGGAGGACTTCAAGGGGACGGTGCACAACATCGCGCAGATGAAGTCGCTGATCCGCGCCAACGCGGACCTGCTCACGCTGGTGCGCAGCACGCGCGACATCGAGCGGGCCAAGCAGGAGGGCAAGACCGGCATCATCCTCGGCTTCCAGAATGCCCATGCCTTCGAGGACCACCTGGGCCACATCGAGGCCTTCGCCGACATGGGCGTGCGCGTGGTCCAGCTCTGCTACAACACCCAGAACCTGATCGGCACCGGCTGCTACGAGCGCGACGGCGGGCTCTCCGGCTACGGCCGCGAGGTCATCGCCGAGATGAACCGCGTGGGCATCATGGTGGACCTGTCGCACGTCGGGCCGAAGACGAGCGAAGAGGCCATCCTCGCCTCGAAGAAGCCGGTCACCTACAGCCACTGCCTGCCGGCGGGTCTGAAGGAGCACCCGCGCAACAAGAGCGACGAGCAGCTGCGCTTCATCGCCGACCACGGCGGCTTCATCGGCGTGACGATGTTCCCGCCGTTCCTGCGCCGCGGCATCGAGGCGACGGTCGAGGACTATGTCGAAGCGATAGCCTACGTGATCAACCTGGTCGGCGAGGACTGCGTGGGCGTGGGAACCGATCACACCCAGGGCTACGGCCAGGAGTTCTTCGACCACATCACGCACGACAAGGGCCGGCACCGGCGCCTCACCGACTTCGGCACGGTGCTCAACCCGGTGGGCATCCGCACCATCGGCGAGATGCCGAACCTGACGGACGCGATGGTGCATGCGCGCTGGCCGGCATCGAGGATCGAGAAGGTCATCGGCGGCAACTGGGTGCGGGTGTTCAAGGACGTGTGGGGAGCTTGAGCATGCAACCTCAATTGCCCATCGACGTCGACGAGCACACCGGCATCTGGCGCACCGACGGCCTGCCGATGATCTACGTGCCGCGGCATTTCTTCGTGAACAACCATGTGGAGGCGCAAGCCGCGATCGGCCGCGAGGTCTACGCGCGCAGCCTCTACAAGGCCGGCCACCGCTCCGCGTACTTCTGGTGCGAGCAGGAGGCCAGGACCCATGGCCTGCACGGCCTGGCGGTGTACGAGCACTACCTGAAGCGGCTGTCGCAGCGCGGCTGGGGACTGTTCTCGTTCGACGAGGTCGATGCCGCCACGGGCCACGCGCGCATCCGCCTGCAGCACTCGGTGTTCGTGCTGGCGCAGGGCATCGCCGGTGTGCCGGTGACGCGCGACAAGGTCTGCTACCTGTTCGCCGGCTGGTTCTCGGGGGCGATGGACTGGGTCGGCCACGACACCGGCAAGACCTGGAAGACACACAGCGAAGAGACGCGCTGCGCCGCCGAGGGACACGAGCACTGCGTGTTCTCGGTGACGCCCATTCCCGCCTGACGACCCCCAACGCTGTTGCCCGATCATGCGCTACCCGCACCTGTTCGAACCCATCCAGCTCAACCAGCTGAAGATCCGCAACCGGATCGTGAGCACGGCCCACGCCGAGGTCTATGCCGACAACGGCATGCCCGGGGAACGCTACATCCGTTACTACGAGGAGAAGGCCCGCGGCGGCGTCGGCCTGGCGATCTGCGGCGGGTCCAGTCCGGTGGCCAAGGACAGCCCCAGCGACTGGTGGAGCTCGGTCAACCTGTCGCGCGACGAGACCATGGAGGGCCTGGCGAAGTTGGCCCAGACCATGCACGGCCACGGCGCGAAGATCATGATCCAGGCCACGCACATGGGCCGGCGCAACGCCTGGCATGGCTTCGACTGGCCGCATCTGGTCAGCCCGTCGGGTGTGCGCGAGCCGGTTCACCGAGGCAACGCCAAGACCATCGAGATCGAGGAGATCCGCCGCATCGTCCAGGACTACGCGCAGGCGGCACGCCGCGTGAAAGCCTCCGGAATGGACGGCATCGAGATCTCGGCCGCGCACCAGCACCTGATCGACCAGTTCTGGAGCCCGCGCACCAACCACCGCACCGACGAGTACGGCGGGTCGCTCGCGAACCGCATGCGCTTCGGCATCGAAGTGCTGAACGCCGTGCGCGACGAGGTGGGGCGGGACTTCTGCGTCGGCCTGCGCATGTGCGGCGACGAGTTCCATGAGGACGGACTGGACCACGAGGCGCTGAAGGAGATCGCCCAGGCCATGAGCGAAAGCGGCCTGATCGACTACCTGAGCGTCGTCGGCTCGGGCGCCGACACGCACAACACGCTGGCCAATTGCATGCCGCCGATGGCGCTGCCGCCGGAGCCGTTCGTGCACCTGGCCGCCGGCATCAAGAGCGTCGTGAAGATTCCGCTGATGCACGCGCAAAGCATCCGCGACGCACAGCAGGCCGAACGCGTGCTGGCCAACGGCTGGGTCGACATGGTGGGCATGACGCGCGCGCAGATCGCCGACCCGCACATGGTCATCAAGATCCGCGACGGCCGCGAGGACCAGATCAAGCAATGCGTCGGCGCGAACTACTGCATCGACCGGCAGTACAACGGCCTCGATGTGCTGTGCGTGCAGAACGCCGCCACCAGCCGCGAGCGCACGATGCCGCACGTCATCGCGAAGAGCCCGGGGCCCAAGCGCAAGGTGGTCGTCGTCGGTGCCGGCCCGGCCGGGCTGGAGGCGGCGCGCGTGGCACGCGAGCGCGGCCACGACGTGGTGCTGTTCGAGAAGCAGGCCCAGGTGGGCGGGCAGGTGAACCTGGCGGCCAAGGCGCCGAAGCGCGAGCAGATGGCCGGCATCATCCGCTGGTTCGACCTGGAGACCGTGCGGCTGGGCGTGGACCGGCGCATGAACACCGAGGCCGACGTGTCGGCGATCATGGACGAGCGGCCCGACATCGTGGTGCTCGCCACCGGCGGCATTGCGCACACCGACCAGGTCCCCGCGTGGGGCGCGGCCGAGGGCCTGTCGGTATCGGGCTGGGACATCCTGAGCGGCCGCGTCGCGCCGCACGGCAACGTGCTGGTGTACGACGCGATCAGCACGCATGCGGGCAGCGGCGTGGCCGATTTCATCGCCAGCCGCGGCCACCTGGTCGAGATGGTGACGCCCGACGTCAAGGTCGCGGACGACACCGGTGGCACGACCTTCCCGATCTTCTACCGGCGCCTCTACGCGCACGGCGTCGTCCTCACGCCGAACCACTGGCTGGACCGCGTCTACCGCGAGACGACGGCCGACGGCGACAAGCTGGTCGCGGTGCTGCGCAACGAGTACACCGACGTGCAGGAGGAGCGCGTCGTCGACCAGGTCGTGATCGAGAACGGCATCCGCCCCGACGAGACGCTGTACTGGCAACTCAAGGAGCGTTCCGTCAACCGCGGGCAGACCGACATCGACGCCCTCTATGCAGCGCAGCCGCAACCCGTGCTGTCGCAAGCGCTGGGCGATGGCAGGTTCGCGCTGTTTCGCATCGGCGACGGCGTGTCCATGCACAACATCCACGGCGCCATCTACGACGCGCTGCGCCTGTGCAAGGACTTCTGAGCATGGACGGCCTGCTGTCTGCATTCGTGTGGCGGGACCTCGTCACCGCCGTGTTCTGGCTGGCGGTGACGGCGATGGCCGTCGGCACGGCACGTCGCGCCGCGCTGTGGCGCGCCGGTCGTCCGACCGCGGTGGCCTGGAGCGGGCTGCTCGCGATCCCGAAGCGCTACTTCGTCGATCTGCACGACGTCGTCGCACGCGAGCCGGCGGTCGCGCGCGCGCACGTCGCGGTTGCGGGCGGGGCGATCGCGTGCCTGGCACTGGTCGCGGTCAACGATGGCCTGCGCCTGCGGCTGGCCGTGCTCGATGCGCTGATGGTGGCCTGCGCGGCGCTGATGCTCGCAGGCGCCGCGATGATGGCGCTGCGTCGGCGCCAGCCTGCCGTGGCGGCACGCGTCTCGCGCGGCCCGTGGAATCGCCT
>DATEFR010000671.1:0-5236 GCA_035280545.1 Burkholderiaceae bacterium
TGCTCCAGCTCGCGCTCGAGCGCCGGGACCAGGCGCGCGAGGTTCTGCTTCATCACGTAGTCGCTGGCGCCGGCCTTCATCGCCTCGACGGCGGTCTCCTCGCCGATGGTGCCGGAGACGAAGATGAACGGGATGTCGAGCCCGAACGAGCGAAACACGTTCAGCGCCTGCACGCCGCTGAAGCTCGGCAGGCGGAAGTCCGAGATCACGGCGTCCCAGCGCTCCTGGCCGATGGCCGCGACCAGGTTCTCGGCGTCCTGGACGCGGCGGTAGACGGGCTCGAAGCCGCCCCGGCGCAGCATCCGCACCGCGAGCCTGGCGTCGTCTTCAGAATCCTCGACGATGAGGATCCTGATCGCCTTGCTCACTGCAGCGTCCCCCGCGGCGGTATCTCGTTGAGCATCAGCCAGTAGAAGCCGAGCGCCTTCACCGCCTCGACGAACTCGACGAAGTCCACCGGCTTGCGCACGTAGCTGTTCGCGCCCAGCGCGTAGCCCGAGATCAGGTCCTGCTCTTCCTTGGACGAGGTCAGGATCACCACCGGCAGGTAGCGCGTGCGTTCGTCGGCGCGTATGGCCTTGAGCACGCCCAGGCCGTCGAGCTTGGGCAGCTTGAGGTCGAGGACGGCCAGGGTGGGCAGGTCGGCGGACGCGCGGTCGCCGTAGGGGCCGCGAGCGAACAGATAGTCCAGCGCCTCGATGCCGTCGCGCGCCACGGCGATCGGGTTCATCAGGTGGCTGCGCTTGAAGGCGCGCAGCGTCAGCGCCACGTCGTCCGGGTTGTCCTCAACCAGCAGGATGACCTTGTTCGACTCGTTCATGACTCGCCTCCCTTAGGCTGAAGAAAAACGTGGCCCCGTGGCCCGGCTTGGCATGTACCCAGATCTTGCCGTCGTGCCGGCGGAAGATCCGCTGCACGATGGCCAGGCCGATGCCCGTGCCCGAGAACTCGCTCTCGTGATGCAGGCGCTGGAAGGCGCCGAACAGCCGGTCCGCATAGGCCATGTCGAAGCCCACGCCGTTGTCGGCGACGAAGCAGTCCTTCTTGCCATCGTGCTCGATCATGCCCACGCGGATCACCGGCTTGTCGGTCTTCCCCGTGAATTTCCAGGCATTCTCGAGCAGGTTCTGCATCGCGATGTGCATCAGCGACTTGTCCGCCTTGACCGTCATGTCGTTGTCGATCACCCACTGCACGGAGCGCTCCGGCTGCTGCTGCTCCAGCGTGTCGGCGATCTCGCGCGAGATCGCGGTCAGGTTGACCTCCCGGATCGACAGCTCGGTGCGCGTCACGCGGGACAGGCCGAGCAGTTCGTCGATCAGCCGGCCCATGCGCTGGCTGGCGTTGCGGATGCGATTCAGCGAGTCCCTGGCTTCGTCGTCGAGCTTGTCGCCATAGTCCTCCAGCAGGGCGAGCGAGAAGCCGTCCATGGCGCGCAGCGGTCCGCGCAGGTCGTGCGAGACCGAGTAGCTGAACGCCTCGATCTCCTTGTTCAGCGCGGCGAGCTCGTCGTTCTTGCGCTCGATCTGCGCGAAGGACTCGCGCAGCGTGTGCGTCATGGCGTCGAAGTTCCTCGACATGTCGCCGATCTCGTCGGCGCGGCGCACGTCGAGCTTGAAGTTCCAGTTGCCGGCGGCCACTTCGCGGGTGGCCTGCTCGAGGCGGCTGATCGGCGCCAGCAGATGGCGGTTGATGAGCCAGGCCACGCCCGCGGTGGTCAGCGCGATCAGCCCCAGGCCGACGATGATCACGATCACGACACGCTGCTGTGCCGCGTTGATGCGCTGCGAGGAGTGGTCGCTCAGCAGGAATGCGTCGGCCAGGCTCTGCTGCTGCAGGATCAGCAGGCGGCTGGACAGCTGGGCCTCGAATCGGCGCAGCGGTTCGTCGGCGACGCTGTCGAGCCCGCCGGGCGCGGGGCTGGCGGCGAGCTCCGCGAAGATGCGGTGCGTCGCCACGGCACGTTCGCGCAGGTCGTCGAGCACGGCGATCGCCTCGGGGTCCGAGAACGGGTTTCCCGCCGTCAGACGATCCAGGCGGGCCGCCGCCTCCTGCTCCTGCGTGCGCGCTCGCTCGGGGCGGTGCAGGATGTACTCGAAGGTCACGAGCCGCAGATCGTTGAGGGCGCGCGCGATCTCCGCGGTCTGGCGGCGTTGGTGCTGGGCGTCGTCGACCTCGATGTTGGCCCACCAGATCATGGCCGCGATCGCGGCGATCGTGACCAGCGCCGTTGCGGTGGCCAGGCGTCCCTTGGTGCTGATCTTCATCAGTGCACGACCGTCACGCGGTCGGGTTTCACGGCGTTCAGCGCATCGAGGTACAGGCTGGGCAGGAGGTCCGGAACCTGGCCTTTCGGCGCGTACCCGCGTGCCATCGCCCAGCGCGCCTCGTCCTCCAGCGTGATCAGCTGCGACTGCAGCAGGTCGACCCGCAGCTCGAGGTCGTCCCAGCCGGTCTGCAGCGCGCGTGCGTCTATCTTCAGGCGCTCGGCGAGCACCGCCATCGCCTGCGCCGGCGCGGAGCGGTTGAAGGCCTCGGCCTTCAGCAGCGCACGCACGAGTTTTTCGACCGTCGGACGATGCGTCTTCAGGAACTCGCGCTGCGCCACCACGACGTGCGTGACGGTGTAGGCGTCCGGCTCGACGAGGGACGCCGCGTTCTCGCCCAGCGTGGTCTCGGCCTGGAACCGGATCGGCTGCCATGCGGCCACGGCGTCCACCGACCCGCGCGCCAGCTCCTGCGCCATCCGGCCCGGCGGCATGTCCACCAGCGTGATCTGCTCGGGCGGCAGCTTGTGGCGGATGAGAAAAGCCCAGAGGAAGTACTCGCCGCTCGTGCCGAAGGTGACGCCCACCTTCTTGCCGAGCAGGTCGCGCGGCGCGGCGATCGTGCGGTCGCGCCGCGCCACGACCGCCATCTCGTTCGAGACGCTGACCACCGTGGCGGCGATCGCGAACGATTCGCCGTTCAACACCGAGATGACAAACGGCACCTCCGCCGCCGCGGCGAGGTCTGCCTTGCCTTGCGCCAGCAGGTCGATCGCCGCCTTGCCGTGGCTCACCGGCGTGATGGTCGCATCGAGGCCCTCGGCGGCGAAGAAACCCTTGGCCGCCGCGAGATGCAGCAGCGCTGCGTGAGGTGTGGAGGACACCGCGATGGTGATCTTCTCGAGCGGCGCGGCCGGCTTGGGCGCCGATGTGTACAGCAGTGTCGCCGCTGCGGCGACGAGCAGCGCCAGCGCGCACATCGCAAGGGCCGCTGCGCGGCGGCGCGCGGTCATCGTCGGAGGGCTCAATCCGTTACTCCTCGCGCGATCATGGCGGCCCGAAGTCCCGGGTGCTGTCGCGCGTTGTTATGCCTCGCCGTCGAGTCGGAGAGTACGGGTGCGGCCCGACGCTGGCAAGTCCCGCAACCCCGAACGCGTGCGCGCTCGCGACAAAGCCCCTACCACGATGTCGCGCTACTTTCGTGCGGCGAGAGGCGGGCCCTATCCTGCGCGGACTGCGACTGGCGGGCTCACTCGACGATGGATTCGGTCGACCAGCGCGCACGCGCGCCATTCCTGCTGATGGCCCACCACCGGTCGGGCTCGAACTTCCTCCACGACCTGCTCCAATCCCATCCGCGCATCGAATGCATCAACGAGCCGTTGTCGATGCACACGCGCTTCTTTCGCCAGTGCGACCTGGTCCGCTGGTCCGAGGCCGACTACGACCCGGCGTTCCTGCATGTTGCGATGGCCAGGCATGACGGGCTGCGTGCCTATCTGTCCGAACTCAGGCAGTACCTGCTCAGCTCCCATGCGGATCGCGTGATGGGGTTCAAGGAGACGGCGCTGTTCGGCAAGCTCGAGTGGCTGAAGGAATTCCTTCCGACGCTGAAAGTCCTGTTCCTGACGCGCGATCCCCGTGCCGTCGTGTCGTCCGTGCTGCGCAGCGGGCTCAGCGGGTTCTGGCGCTATCAGGATCTGGTGCCGCGTGCGTTCTACGAGATCTGCCCGCACTACGAGCGCCGGGGCCAAGAGTCCGATCCGACGATACGCGAGGCGGAGATCGCGGCCATGAGCGTGGCCGTGCGCTACGAGATCGCCAGCCGCACCGTGCAGTTGTTCGAGCACCGGCTGGTCTCGCTGGAGGAGGTGATGCGCGATCCGGCAGCTTGCCTTGAATCCATGACCGCCTTCCTGGGTGTCGAGCCGCATCCGGAGGCATTCCTGTTCCTGCGGCAGCGCCAAGGCGTCAGCCGCGGCGGTGCGTTCTCGTCGTTCCGCGCGCCCGAGGACGTGCGCAGCACATGGCGGCGCCACCTGACCGCCGGCCAGATCGAGGTGGTCGAGGAGGTGCTGTCCGCGGCACAGCGCGAGACGCCGGGTGCGCTCGAGGCGCGATCCGCGTGGGGTACTGCATGAGCGCACCGGGGCATGTTGTTCGGCAGTATCTCGACGCGGCTGTGCGCTTCTCGCCGAGCCGCGGCGACGGCGGGGCGATCCGCGTGGCGCGGACCTTGCTGACCTGCCGCGTCGCGGCCGAGGTGCTGAACGAGCTGGGCGTGCCGCAGGAGTCGGAGACCGCCTATCGCTACGTCAACGTGCACAACCCGCGCTGTCCGTTGAGCTTCGATGCGGTCGAGGGGCGATGGTCCTGTACCCCCGCGCTCGACGACCATCCGGTCTGGGGCATCAACTGGGCCGGCGCCGTGCTGATCAGCGAGCACCTGGGCGGGCGGCTGCCGTCGGCCGAGGAGTGGGAGTGCATCGCCTCGAACAACGAGCCGACGCGCACCTACCCCTGGGGCGACGACGAGCCGACCCCGCTGCGGGCCAACTACGACGAGCACTACGGCGCCACCACGGCCGTCGCAAGCTTCCCCGCATCGGAGCTCGGGCTGTACGACCTGGCCGGCAACCTCTGCGAGTGGTGCCGGGACTCGAGCGACAACGGCGCAGGGGCGCCGTTCGAGCACATCGTGAAGGGCGGCGCGTGGAGCAAGGGCGCACGCTTCCTCGCGATCCGCACGAGCCGCGCCAAATGGGGGCGGCTGGGCACCACCACCATCGGGCTGCGGCCCGTCTGGGACGACGCGGCGCGATGAAGCTGATCATCTTCGATCTCGACGACACGCTCGTCGACTTCGCCACGACGCGCCAAGTCGCACATGGCGAGCTGGCGAAAGTGCTCGAGGGCGAAGGCATCGAGGCCGCCGCCTTCCTGCGCGCCTGCACGCAGGTGGATCGCCC
>DATEFR010000672.1:0-3983 GCA_035280545.1 Burkholderiaceae bacterium
GGCGCAGCAGCGCGACCCGGCGCGGCGCCTGCAATTCTCGGAGCGCCTCGAGGCGGCCTCGGGTGTCGACGTGTTCTTCACCGCCGGCTGCGTGCAATACCTCGAGGACACGCTCGCGCAGCGCCTGGCGCGGCTGGCCGACAAGCCGCGCTGGCTGTTCGTCAACCTGCTGCCGCTGCACGGGCAGCGTGCCTACTGGACCGTGCAGAGCATAGGCACCGCGTTCTGCCCGTATCGCATCCAGCATGCGAAGACGTTTTTCGGCGAGCTCGAAGCGCTGGGCTACGAGGTGCTGGACACCTGGGAGAACCCGGACAAGTCGTGCTGGATCGCGTTCGAGCCGGAGTATTCGCTCGATCGCTACCACGGCGCCGCGCTGCGATTGCGGCGCTGACACCGCATTCGCCGGGGACGCTAGAATCCGCGCCACCGCGGGCGTAGCTCAATGGCAGAGCTGAAGCTTCCCAAGCTTAAGACGAGGGTTCGATTCCCTTCGCCCGCTCCACTGCTCCCCCACCGTTGACCGGTCGGGGCTGTCGTCGACATCGGGTCCGAGTTCGTGAGTCTCCAGGGGCTGATCGTCGCCAGCGTAGCGGCGCTGCTGGTCGGCTGCGCAAGCCTGCCGCCGCCCGCGGCCAACCCGACCAGCCAGGCGTTTGACGACGTCGCGCAGACCACGCTCGCGCGCATCGCCGCGGCGAGCGCGCCGGCAGCGCCCGCCAGCGGCCCCGAGCTGTCCGGCTTCAGGCCGCTGCCCGAGGGCGAGTTTGCGTACGACGCCCGCATCGCGCTGGCGCGCCGCGCCGAGCGCTCGCTGGATGTCCAGTACTACCTGATCCAGAACGACCCGCTCGGCCGGATGCTGCTGCGCGAGTTGCGCGACGCGGCGCAGCGCGGCGTGCGAGTGCGCCTGCTGGTCGACGATCTGTACGCCGCCGGCCTGGACGACCTGCTCGTCGGCCTGGCCGCCCAACCGAATGCCCAGGTGCGCATCTACAACCCGCTGCCGGCGCGCTCGGGGCCGTTCCTTGGGCGTATCGTGTTTTCGCTGCACCAGTTCGGCCGCATCAACCACCGGATGCACAACAAGCTGTTCATCGCCGACAACAGCTTCTCGGTTTCGGGCGGGCGCAACATCGCGGCCGAGTACTTCATGCGCAGCGAGCAGGCGAATTTCGTCGACCTGGACATGCTCGCCTCCGGCCCGGTCGTGCGCGAGTTCTCGAAGGTCTTCGACCGCTACTGGAACAGCGAGCGCGTGTACCCGATCGAGCGCGTGACCTACGTCGCCGAACGCGACGGCGAGGCGCTGCGCCAGCGCTTCGACGAACTGGTGCGCGATGCGGATCCGGCGGTCGTGCCGCGCGAGCGCGACGTGCTGCGGCGACCGGCGCTGTCGCGCCAGCTCGAGCGCGGCGTCGTCGATGGGCAGATGTACGCGAGCGCGCGGGTCATCGCCGACAACCCGGACAAGATCGTCACCGGCACGCCCGGCAACCGCGATCCGAACACCGTGCTCGAGAACGTCGTCGCGCTGTTCGGCATGGGGCGCCGCGAGGTGCTGATCCTCTCGCCGTATTTCATCCCCGACCCGCGCGGCCTCGAGATGATGCGGCGCGCTCCGGCGAACGGCGGCCGCGTGATCCTGATGACCAATTCGCTGGGCGCGACCGACGAGCCGCTGGTCTACTGGCGCTACGCGCGCAAGCGCGAGGCGATGCTGAAGGCCGGCGTGACGATCTACGAGCTGAGCCCGACGCTGACCCGCAAGACCACCGAGTTCGGGCAGTTCGGCAAGTCGGTGGGACGGCTGCATGCGAAGCTCGCGATCGTCGACCGACGCTGGCTGTACGTCGGCTCGATGAACCTCGACGGCCGCTCGGCGCTGTACAACACCGAGGTCGGGCTGATCATCGACAGCGAGGAGGTCGCCGCCGACGTGCGGCGCCTGCGCATCCACGACGAGGTCCGCAGCGCCTACCGGCTGCGTCTGCGCGCCGACGGCGAAGGCGTCGAGTGGGTCGAGTCCGGCGACGACGGCCGCGAGATCGTGCACACCGACGAGCCGGACGGAAGCTGGTCGCTGCGGCTGAAAAACTGGCTGCTGTCGCCGTTCGTGCTGGAAGAGTTCCTGTAGGCGGCCCGCAGCGCGACAATCCGCCTGTTTCCTCGTTGCCAGACCGCCATGGCCACTCCGATGCTCACCGTGCTCGTCGCCGCACCGCTGCCCGATGCGGCCACGAAGGCACTCGTCGCCTCGCCGTTCGGGCCGTTCCTCGTGCGGCGCTGCGCGAGCGTCGACGAGGCGCTGGCCGAGACCCAGCACGCGGGAATCGATGCGCTGCTGCTCGCGGACGCCCCGGGCGACGAGACCTTCGTCGATGCGGTGGCACGCTCGGCCGAGCATGTCGCGATCCTGGTCGTGGAGCCGTCGGCCGACGGCGCGGCGGCGCTCGCGTGGTGGCAGCGCGGCGTGCAGGAGGTGCTGACGCTGCCCGACCTGGCCGGCGCGGCGCTGCCGCAGCGCATACGCGCCGCGATCGAGCGCAAGCGCCGCGAGCGCGACGTGCTGAAGGCGCATGCGACCGCCTACGCGACCGATCTCGAGACCGGGTTGCCGCACCAGCAGCAGCTGATCGAGCACATCAGCCAGCTGATCGCGCTGCGTGAACGCCAACCGTCGCCGATGGCACTGCTGGTGCTGCGCGTCGAAGGGCTCGCGACCACGCGTGCGCAACTCGGCGAGCCGTCTGCGCAGGTGCTGCGTCGCAAGATCGCGGTGCGGCTGCGCGCCGGCGTGCGCGCGAGCGACGTGGTCGCGGCGCTGGCCGACGACTGCTTCGCGGTGCTGCTGGGCGCGATGCTCGCGGCCGGCGATGCGGCGGTCGTGGCCGCGAAACTGCAGGCGGCGATGCTCGATCCGTTCAAGATCGCCGGGGTCGACGTCGCCGTCGCAACCGCGCTGGGCATCGCGCAGTACCCGGATGACGGCACGCAGGCCGACGCGCTTCTGCGCCGTGCAACGGGTCTCGCGGCTGCGGCGCTCGCCCAGGGCCGGGTTGGACACGCGAACCATGTCGAGGGCGGCGCGGCCAGCGCCGCGAACGACGAGTAGGCCGCTGGCGGCAAGGCCCTGCCACGCGTGGTTCGCGCGGCCGCCCGCGTAAAATCGTCGCCTTTCGGCCCGGGCGTCGCGCTCGGGTGTTTCGAAACTCGCGTCCCGCCTCGGGCCGCCCACACGACATCCGATGAAAGCCTCCGAGATCCGTTCGACGTTCCTGAAGTTCTTCGAGAGCAAGGGCCACACGGTCGTCGCCTCGAGCCCGGTCGTGCCGGGCGACGACCCGACGCTGCTGTTCACGAACGCCGGGATGAACCAGTTCAAGGACGTGTTCCTCGGCTTCGACAAGCGCCCGTACTCGCGCGCCGCGACCGCGCAGAAGTGCATACGCGCCGGCGGCAAGCACAACGACCTGGAGAACGTCGGCTACACCGCGCGGCACCACACGTTCTTCGAGATGCTGGGCAACTTCAGCTTCGGCGACTACTTCAAGCGCGACGCGATCCTGTACGCGTGGGAGCTGCTGACCGAGCACTTCAAGCTGCCGTCCGACAAGCTCTGGGTCACCGTCTACGCCGAGGACGACGAGGCCTACGACATCTGGCACAAGGCGGTGGGCGTGCCGGCCGACCGCATCGTGCGCATCGGCGACAACAAGGGCGCGCGTTATGCATCCGACAACTTCTGGATGATGGGCGACACCGGCCCGTGCGGCCCGTGCACCGAGATCTTCTACGACCACGGCCCCGAGATCGCCGGCGGCCCGCCGGGCTCGCCCGATGAGGACGGCGACCGCTACATCGAGATCTGGAACAACGTGTTCATGCAGTTCAACCGCGACGAAGCGGGCGTGATGCACAAGCTGCCCAAGCCCAGCGTCGATACCGGCATGGGCCTGGAGCGCTTGGCCGCGGTGCTGCAG
>DATEFR010000673.1:0-5077 GCA_035280545.1 Burkholderiaceae bacterium
ACGATTGAGGTCGACGGCGCCGCGCGGCGCCGTCAGCTCATCCAGCTGCGCATCTTGCCGGGGTTGAGCAAGCCCTGCGGATCGAACTGCCGCTTCAGCTCGACGACGCCCGGGACCAGTTTCCCGGCCTGCTTGCCGTCCTCGAGGATGTAGACATGCGGGTTGTTGATCGCGACGCCGTGGTCGCGGTGGATCTGCATGATCTCGTTCAATCGCTCGTCGCTCGTGTAGCGGATCAGCTGCAGCCCGCTGCAGTTGAATGCGCCTTCCTTGGTGCGCAGGAACTCCAGGTGCATCAGCACTTCGCCGGCCAGCGCTTTCTCGAGCGCCTTGGCCTGCTCGACATGGCGTGACGGGTCGAACGCGCTCTGGATGTAGGTCAGGCCGCGGTCGACCTTCATCGCCACCAGGGTCGTGTGGTTCCAGGTGTATTCGAGCAGCGTGCGCGTGCCGGATTCGGCGGCGGTCTTGCAGTAGGTGAGGCGTCCGCCGGATTCGGCGAGCATCGCGCGCATCGCGTCCAGCGACGATTCGGCGAGCACCATGATCACCGAATGGCAGCCCGTGGGCAGATGCTCGGCCAGCGGGGTCATGTAGTCGGAGACCGGCGCGCCGAAGAAGCAGACCTCCTTCTTCGCGAGGCCGGGTGCGGCGCCCAGCGTGCTCGCGAACTCGAGCGCCGGATCGAAGGCGTCGAACACCGCGATGCATTCGACCCACGGTACCGCCGGCGCGAGCGCGACCTCCAGCTCGAGCACGATGCCGTTGGTGCCGTACACGTGGTGCATCGCCATCGCGTCGGGCGCGCGCAATTCGACGATGCGCGGCTCGGGCTCGACGGTCATCGCGCGCACTCCCAGCACGTTGCCCGCGGCCGCGACCGGGCCGTACGTGATCGAGCCGGCGCCGCCGAAGCCGCCGCCGAACAGCCCGCCCAGGGTCGCGCTGCGAAAGGTCGACGGCAGCCAGCGCAGCTCCCAGCCGTGCGGGCGCGCGTGGCGATCGAAGTCGGCGAGCCGGATGCCGGCCTGCGCGCGGCCGACGCCGCCGCGCACCCAGCCGAAGGCGTTGTAGCCGCTCAGGTCCAGGATCAGTCCGCCGTGCAGCGGGATGGCTTGCCCGTAGTTGCCGGTACCGCTGCCGCGCACGGTGATCGGGATACGTCGGCGCGCGCACGCTCCGACCACCGCGGCGATCTCGGCCTCGGTGCGCGGCCGCACCGCGAGCTGCGCGCTCTTGTCGGCGAGCTGGCGCTTGAGCACCGGGCTGAACCAGGCGAAATCCTGCGACAGGCGCGCGACGCGCGCGGGGTCGGTGACCCAGTCGATGCCGGGCAGTTCATCGGGCAGATGCGCGAGCTGCGCAGAATCGTCAGCAGTCATCGGAGTCAGTCGTGTGAGGTCTCGCTGGCATGCCAGGCGCCGAGCGCGCGCCGCGTGATCCACGCCATCGCCGCGAACAGCAGCACGCCGGTCAGCGAGATCAGCAGCAGCGCCGCGAACATGCGCGGGATGTTGAGCCGGAAGCCGGCCTGCAGGATCTGGTATGCGAGCCCGGCGCCGCTGCCGCCGGTGCCGGCGACGAACTCCGCGACGACCGCGCCGATCAGCGCGAGCCCGCTCGAGATGCGCAGCCCGCCGAAGAAATACGGCAGCGCGCTCGGGATGCGCAGCCGCACCAGCGTCTGCCAGCGCGTCGCGCGGTTCATCCTGAAGTAGCTCTGCAGATCCGGGTCTATGCTGCGCAGCCCGAGCGTGGTGTTCGAGATGATGGGGAACAGCGCGACCAGCGAGGCGCAGACCACCATCGCCGCGGTCGGGTTCTTGACCCAGATGATGATCAGCGGCGCGACCGCGACGATGGGCGTGACCTGCAGCAGCACCGCGTACGGGAACAGCGCGGTCTCGATCAGCCGGCTCTGCACGAACAGGAACGAGATCAGCACGCCGGCGAGCGTCGCGACGACGAACGCGAACAGCGTGATCTCCAGCGTGACCAGCAGCGCCGATCCCAGCGCCGCCCAGTCGGTGACGAGCGTCTTCAGCATCAGCAACGGCGAGGGCACCAGGTACGGCGGCAGGTCCAGCCCGCTGACCAGCGCCTGCCACACCGCGATCAGCATGAGCGCGACCAGGCCCGGATAGACGATGCGCTGCACGCGCGGCTGCCTGAGCAGCGGCTGCGGAGCGGGCCGTGCGGCGGGGCTGCTCATTCGAGACCCTCGTCGTTCGCACGGCTCGCGCGCAGCAGGCTGTCCTGCAGCTGCTTCGCATAGCGGCCGAAGCGCGGCGTGACCATGAACTCGGCGGTGCGCGGATACGGCTCGTCGATCTGGAAATCCTCGACGACGCGGCCCGGCCGCGCGGCCATCATCACGACCCGCGTCGACAGGAACACCGCCTCGTGGATCGAGTGCGTGACGAACACCACGGTCAGCTTGCGCGCGGCCCACAGCGCGAGCAGCTCGGCATCGAGCTTGTAGCGCGTGATCTCGTCGAGCGCGCCGAACGGCTCGTCCATCAGCAGCAGCTGCGGCTGCGTGATCAGCGCCCGCGCGATCGACGCGCGCATCTGCATGCCGCCGGAGAGCGCACGCGGCAGCGCCTGGGCGAACTTCTCGAGGCCGACCTGCGTCAGCGCGCCCGGCACACGCGCGTCGGCTTCGGCGCGCGGCATGCCGGCGAGGTCCAGCGGCAGGCGCACGTTGGCGTGCACGCTGGCCCACGGCATCAGCGTGGGCGACTGGAACACGAACGCCAGCTTGTGCGGGCAACTGTGCAATTCGGCTACCGGCCGGCGCCACAGCAGCAGCCGGCCGTCGGTCGGTTCCAGCAGCCCCGCGATCATCTTCAGCAGCGTGCTCTTGCCGCAGCCCGACGGCCCGAGCAGCGTGACGAACTCGCCTTCGGCGATGCGCAGGTCGACCGGCAACAGCGCCTGCGTGCCGTCGGGGTAGGTCTTCTCGGCCGACAGGATGTCGATCGCGGCCGCTGCATGGCCCGCGGGCGATGCAGCGGCGGACGACAGTGCAACCGCGGCCACGGTGCTCAGCGCATCCATCACACGGCCACCAGCGCGGCGGGGCTCAGGGCAGCACCTTCACGTCCTTGATGAACTCGGTCGTGTAGGTGTCGGCGAGCTTGACCTTCGCCGGGTCCAGCAGCTTGGAGGAAACCAGGAAGTCGTAGCTCGCCTTGGCCCGTGTGTCGGTGATCACGCCTATGCCCAGCTTGCCGGCATCGCCGCCGGCGATCATGCCGGACTCCTTCAGCTTGGCGACGCTGTAGGCGAGCTGGTCGTCGGTCATCTCGGGGTTGTCCTTCTTGATCAGCGCGTTGCCCGGCGCGGGGTTCTCGAGGTAGCTCTTCCAGCCCTCGGCCGAGGCCTTGACGAAGGCGGCGACCGCGGCCTTGCGCTCCTTCACGGTCTTGTCCATGCACGAGATCGTCGTCGCGTAGGCCGGGTAGCCGAAGTCGCTGAACACCAGCACGTTGGCCTTCACCCCGGCCTTCTGGATCGCGTACGGCTCCGACGTGATGTAGCCCTGCTGCACGGTGTTCTTGTCGGCGACGAAGGGCTGGATGTTGAAGGTGTAGGGCCGGGTCTGCGCGTCGGTCAGCCCGAACTTGGACTTGACCCACGGCCAGTAGCCCTGGTTCGCGCTCGGCGCGATCAGGATGGTCTTGCCCTTGAGCTGATCGAAGGTCTTCACGTCCTCGTGGGCGATCAGGACCTGCGGGTCCTTCTGCATCATCGCCGCGACGCTGACGATGGGCAGCCCGCTCTCGCGCGTCTGCATGATCTGCAAGTCGCTGGAGCCCATGATGCAGTCGGCCTGGCCGGCGGCCATCAACTGGAAGATGTTGACCTGCGGGCCGCCCATCTTGATCGTCACGTCCAGGCCCGCCTTCTTGTACAGGCCCGTGGCCACCGCCTGGTAGAAGCCGCCGTGCTCGGCCTCGGCGAACCAGTTGGTCATGTAGACGAACTTCTCGTCGGCGAGCGCATGCTGTTGCGCGGCGCCGAATGCGAGCAGCGCCGCGGCGGCGGTGCGGGAGAGGAGGCGAGTCTTCATGGTGGGGCTCCGTGGGCGTACGTGGATGGAGAGGGCGACGAAACGGAAGAATCGGAGGGCGGCCTACTCGGGCCGCTGCTGGATGTGGCCGGTGTGCTGCGCGCGGCCCCAGGTGGCCTCGTCCCGCGCGGCCCAGCGCAGTGCATGCAGTTCGGTGATTGCCTGCGCCCAGCTCTCGGCGAGCGATTCGAGGATCGCCGCACCGTGCTCCGGTTGCGCGGGCAGCGGGTCGCCGATGATTCCGCTCGGGCCGAAGTCGCGCGCGCTCCAGGCGCAGGCGGGGCGGCCGTCGGGCGACAGCAGCTTGGACGGGAACTCGGGCGGGTAATTGGCGACCGCGCGCTCCATGTGCACGGTCTCGGGCGCGAGCGCCATCACGAGCGCGGTCTCGGCGTGGCCGGCGTGCATCGCGAGCTTCTTCTCGCGGTCGGACAGAAAGCGCCCGGCCGCGTGCGGCACGCGCCAGGTGAAGCTCGGCACGACGATGTAGTCGCCGTGGCGCAGCCGCAGCTCGCGCGCGGCCATCTCCATCACCTGCGGCTGCCCGCCGTGGCCGTTGACGATCAGCAGCTTGCGAAAGCCGGCACGATAGACCGACTCGCCGATCTCGTGCATCGTCGAAAGCAGCGTCTCGCCCGACAGCGTCATCGTGCCGGGAAAGTGCAGATGCTCTTCCGACTTGCCGTAGACGATCGGCGGCAGCGCATAGGCCGGCACCGCATCGGGCAGCCGCGCGAGCGCGTGCCCGACCACGCCGGCCGAGATGATCGTGTCGACCGCGCAGGGCAGGTGCGGCCCGTGCTGTTCGGTCGCGCCGGTGGGCAGCACGATCACGGTGTTCTCGCGATCGGGCAGCGCGGCGATCTCGGTCCAGCTGAGGTAGGGCAGGAAGCGCTTAGGCGGGTTGTATCCGTGCAGCATGGTGAGTCTCGTGGTGAGCGTCAGCGCGGCAGGTACGCCGTCGCCTCCACTTCGATCAGGATGTCGGCGGTCGGCAGCATC
>DATEFR010000674.1:0-4153 GCA_035280545.1 Burkholderiaceae bacterium
CAGCTCTATGGGGACGTGCAGGGCACCGTCGCCGACGAGAAGGCCTGGGTGCGCCAGTGGATCGACGATACCTACCTCTGGTACCAGGACGTGCGCAACCTGAGCGCCACCACGCTCGATGCGAATCGCTACGCGACCGCCGTCGCCTACTTCGGCGTGCTGAAGTCGTCGCAGACCACGGCCTCCGGCCAGCCCAAGGACAAGTTCCACTTCACCTACGACACGCCGACCTGGGTCGCGTTGTCGCAGTCGGGCCAGTCGTATGGCTATGGCTTCGAGATTGCGCTGCTCTCGGCGACGGTGCCGCGCCAAGCGGTCGTGGCATTCACCGACCCGAGCACGCCGGCCGCCGCGGCCAGCATCGCGCGCGGTGCCGAGATCCTGACGGTCGACGGCGTCGACCTGGTCAACAACAACACCTCCAGCGGTGTCGCCGCGCTGAACGCCGGGCTGTTCCCGGAGCAGGCGGGCAGCCACACGTTCACGCTGCGCGACTATGGTTCCTCGACGGCCCGCAGCGTCACGCTGACGGCCGGCGTGATCACGTCGACGCCGGTGCAGAACGTCAAGACGCTGCCCGCGCCGAACAACCAGGTCGGCTACATGCTGTTCAACGACCACGTCGCGACTTCCGAGCAGCAGCTGATCAATGCGATCACGCAACTGCGCACGGCCGGCGTGACCGACCTGGTGCTGGACATCCGCTACAACGGCGGCGGCTACCTCGACATCGCGAGCGAGCTCGCCTACATGATCGCCGGCCCGACGACCACCACCGGCAAGGCGTTCGAGACGCTGAGCTTCAACGACAAGAACCCGTTCCAGCTGACCGACGCGCAGCGCACCACGCCGTTCCACAGCACTGCGCTGGGCTTCTCGGCCACGAGCGGCCAGGCGTTGCCGTACCTGGGCCTGTCGCGCGTCTACGTGCTGACCGGCGCCGGCACCTGCTCGGCCAGCGAAGCGATCGTCAACGGGCTGCGCGGCGTCGGCGTCACGGTCAACCTGATCGGCGCGACGACCTGCGGCAAGCCATACGGCTTCTTTCCGCAGGACAACTGCAACACGACCTATTTCGCGATCCAGTTCCAGGGCGTGAACCAGCTGGGCTTCGGCGACTACTCAGACGGCTTCGCGCCGACCTGCGCGGTGTCCGACGACTTCGCGCATGCGCTGGGCGACCCGGCCGAAGCGCGCCTGGCGATGGCACTGGGGCATCGCACGAGCGGGACCTGCGTCGCCGCCAGCAGCACGAGCGGGATGGCAAAGATCCAGAGCGTGCGCGCCACGGTCGACGCCGGCGAGCCGCACCTGGTGCGCTCGGCCCTGCGCGAGAACCGGTTCTATCGCAAGAGCGGCGACCAGTAGCGCGTCAGCGCCCGTTCGCGAGATCCTGCAGGCGCTGCTCGGCCGGGTTCGGCGGCAGCGTGTGACTGACCGATTCGGCAGCCCCGGCCTTGTTCGTCGGGCCGGGACCCGCGGGCGGACCCAGCGGGAACTCGCCGGACGCGCCGAGCGGAATCGCCTCGATGCGATCGAACTCGGCCGGCTCCAGCGGCACGTCGGGGAAGCGCGCCGCCGCATCGAGCACCTTGGTCTTCTGCCCTTGGCGGAAGAAGTCGCCGACGATGCGCAGTGCGTTGTGCCCGCCCTGCCCCCAGTAGTTGCTGCGTATCGTCACGCGCGGGTCGTTGAAACCGACCCAGGCACCGGCGACGAGATTCGGCTGCATCAGCAGGAACCAGCCGTCGGTGTTGTTCTGGGTCGTGCCGGTCTTGCCGGCCACGTCGCCCTGCACGCCGAACTCGGTGCGCAGCAAGGTCGCGGTGCCGGTCTGCGGCACGCCGCGCATCACGTCGACCAGCTTCCCGGCCAGCGCCGGATCGATCACGCGTTCGCCGGCGTTCTCGAAGGTCGCGATCGTGCGGCCGCTGCGTTCGGCGATGCTGGTCACCAGCAACGGCTCGCGATGCTCGCCGAGCGCCGCGAGCGTCGCGTACGCGTTGGTCATCTCGAGCAGCGTCACCGGGCTGGTGCCTAGCGCGAGCGACGGCACCGGATCGAGCTTCGAGTGCACGCCGGCCGCCTGCGCGAACGCGATGACCGAGTCGACACCAACCTCGTTCATCACCTGCGCGGTGATCGTGTTCTTCGACTGCACCAGGCCCTCGCGCAGGGTCATCATCGTGCCGCTCGCCCCGGTGCCGTCGCTCGGGCGCCAGACCTTGCCGTCGGACAGCACGATGTCGACCTCAGCGTCGAGATAACGGTGTTCGGTCGAGATGCCGCGCTGCAGCGCTGCGCCGTAGACGAACGGCTTGAAGGTCGAGCCCGGCTGGCGCCGCGCCTGGATCACGTGATCGAACTGCTCGCGGTTGAAGTCGGGGCTGCCGACCCACGCACGCACCGCGCCACTGCCCGGCTCCATCGCGACGAAGCCCGCGCTGAGCATCGTCTTGGCCTCGCGCAGCCGCGTCATCAGCGCGCCGTCGGCGAGCACGCGCGCGAGTGCTTCGCGGTCGTTGCCGGTGGCCTGGCGCGCCTCGCGGTACTGCGGCGTGTCGCGTGCGATCTCGTTCAGCAGGTCAGGATGGGTGCGCCAGAAATAGGCGAAATCGGCTGCCGCTTCCGTTTTCGCACCATTGTTCTTGCCGTCGGCCGGTTTCTTCGGCGCCAGCCCGGTGCGCGCTCGCTGCTCGCTCCACTCGCTGCCGGCCACCTGCTGCAGCAGCGCCACCTGCTGCGTCACCGCGTCCTGCGCGAGTTTCTGCAGCTTCGAATCGAGCGTCGTGTGGATCACGAGACCATCGCGGTCGAGATCGCGATCGTTCGCGTCGGCCCATTCGGCGAGCTGCTCGCGCAGATGTTCGACAAAATGGCGCGCCTGGCCGATGCCGCCGTCTTCGGGGCGACGGAAGTCCAATGCGAGCGGCAGCGCACGCAGCTGCTCGTAGCGCACCTGGCTGAGCTTGCCGTGCTTGGCCATCTGCGCGAGCACGACATTGCGGCGCTGGCGTGCACGTTCGGGGTTGCGCACCGGGTTGTAGCGCTGCGAGCCTTTCAGCATGCCGACCAGCGTCGCGGCCTGGGCGGTGTCGAGCTGCGAGGCCGGCTTGCCGAAGTAGGTGCGCGAGGCCATCTCGATGCCACGCACGTTGTAGAGGAACGGCGCGACGTTCAGGTAGTTCTCGAGGATCTGCTCCTTCGTGCTCGTGCGCTCCAGCCGTACCGCGGTGATCGCCTCGCGCAGCTTGCGCGTGATGCTGACGTCGTTGCCGATCTCTTGCGGGAAAAGGTTGCGGGCCAGCTGCTGCGTGATCGTCGAACCGCCCTGCCAGCGGCCGTGCGCAATGCCCCAGGCCGAGCCGGCAATGCGCGTCGGGTCCAGCCCATGGTGCTCGTAGAAGCGATGATCCTCGGTCGAGATCAACGCCGCGATCAGGTCGGGCGGCATGTCCTTCAGCGCGATCGGTGCCTGATACGCGCTCGAGAAGCGCCCGATGACTTCGCCGTCGGCCGACAAAATCACGCTGGGCCACGCGGTCTGTGCCTTGCGCAGTTCCTCGACATCGGGCGTGGTGTGCACCAACACCGCCAGGTAGACGCCGAATGCGCCGGCAAGCGCGGCGACGACGCCGCCGGACCATAGTGCGATGCGGCGCCGGCGCCGGGTCCAGAACGAATTCTCGGGTGATGCTTGATCCATGATCGGGCGTGATCATGACCGATCGCGCGGGTCGGCCGTGACCGGATGTTGCCCGGACACCTGGACGTTCGTGGACAATCGCGCAACCTGCCGGCGCCACGCGTGTCGGCGGCGCGACGGCGCCGGCCGTTGTGACGTCATGCACGACCGCTTCGCGGCCCCTGAACTTTCGCGGCGGGTGCGACTCTGTCACGCGTCCCCTCACCCATCACCACAACCCCACAACCCGCTGAACAACATGAATCGTCGCGAGTTCTCCACCCGTCTGATCGCTGCTGGCGCCGGCACGCTGGCCGTCTCGCTGGCCGCAGCGCCTGCCTGGTCGCAAGGTGCGCCGGCCGAGGGCACACAGTTCGCGCGCGTCGACCCGCCGGTGCCGACCCAGGCGCAGGGCAAGGTCGAGGTGCTGGAGTTCTTCTCGTACGCCTGCCCGCACTGCAATGCGTT
>DATEFR010000675.1:0-3257 GCA_035280545.1 Burkholderiaceae bacterium
CGAACGGCGGCCAACTCCGGACGCCGGAGATTGCGCGTCTGGGCCTCGCCTACGTGCCCGAGAACATGGGCATCTTCGGCGACCTGACGGTGCGCGAGAACCTGCTGCTCGCGGCACGCGATGCCCGCTCGGTCGACGACATCGACACGACCCGGCTCGACTGGCTGTTCGGCCTGTTCCCCGCGCTGAAGAAGTTCTGGCTCTACCCGGCCGGCAAGCTGTCGGGCGGGCAGAAGCAGATGCTCGCGATCGCGCGCGCGATGATCGAACCGCGCCGCCTGCTGCTGATCGACGAGCCGAGCAAGGGCCTCGCGCCGGCGATCGTCGGCAACCTGATCGAGGCGCTGCGCGAGCTCAAGCGCACGCAGACCACCGTGCTGCTGGTCGAGCAGAACTTCAACATGGCGCGCGCGCTGGGCGACACCGTCGCGGTGATGGACGACGGCCGCGTCGTGCACCGCGGCACGATGGCCGAGCTCGTCGCGAACGACGAACTGCAGCAGCGCCTGTTGGGGCTGTCGCTGGGAGCGCATCAATGAGCAACGCGATGACCCTCACCCCAACCCTCTCCCGCAAGCGGGAGAGGGAGTGCCCGTGTTCCACCCTCTCCCGCTTGCGGGAGAGGGCCGGGGTGAGGGTGGACGAATGAGCACGACCATTGCCACCGCGCCGACCCCCACGCCGGCGGCCATTCCCAGGACCCGCTTCGACTGGGTCCCGCTGGGCCTGGTCGCCGTCCTCGCGCTCGCGGCGCTGCCGCTGATCGGCAGTCCGTCGACCTGGTTGACGCTGACCGTCGCCGGCCTCGCGATGGGGATGATCGTGTTCATCACCGCCTCCGGCCTGACGCTGGTGTTCGGCCTGATGGACGTGCTCAATTTCGGCCACGGCGTGTTCATCGCACTCGGGGCGTTCATCGCGACCACCGTGCTCGGCGCCGCGGTCGACTGGACCAGCGACTACAGCCTGGTGCGCAACCTCGCCGCGGTGTTCGCCGCGATGCTCGCGGCGATGGCGCTGGCCGGCGCCGTCGGCTGGGCCTTCGAGCGCGTGCTGGTGCGGCCGGTCTACGGCCAGCACCTGAAGCAGATCCTGATCACGATGGGCGGCATGATCATCGGCGAGGAGCTGATCAAGGTGATCTGGGGCCCCGAGCAGCGCCCGCTGCCGCTGCCCGAGGCGCTGCGCGGCTCGCTGCATCTGGGTGATGCGGCGATCGGCAAGTACCGCGTGCTCGCGGTCGCGATCGGCGCGCTCGTGCTGGTGCTGATGCTGTACGCGCTGAACCGCACGAAGATCGGCCTGCTCGTGCGCGCCGGCGTGCAGGACCGCGAGATGGTCGAAAGCCTGGGCTACCGGATCCGCACGCTGTTCGTCGGCGTGTTCGTCGTCGGCTCGGCGCTGGCCGGGCTCGGCGGCGTGATGTGGGGGCTGTTCCAGCAGAACGTGATCCCGCAGATCGGGGCGCAGGTCAACGTGCTGATCTTCATCGTGATCATCATCGGCGGGCTGGGCTCGACCTTCGGCTGCTTCATCGGCGCGCTGCTGGTCGGCCTGGCCGTCAACTACACGGGCTTCCTCGCGCCGCCGGTCGTGATGTTCTCGAGCATCGGGCTGATGGTGCTGGTGCTGCTGTGGCGGCCGCAGGGGCTGTACCCGGTCGCGAATCGATAGGAGCTGCACCTTCATGTTCGTTCGTCTCCTGTCCCACGACCTGCCGCGCAGCCGCTGGCTCGCGCTGTTGCTGATCGCGGTGGTGCTCGCGCTGGCGTTCACGCCGTTCCTGTTCCCCGGCACGAAGGCGCTGAACGTCGCCGCGAAGATCGTCGTGTTCACGGTGCTGGTCGCGAGCTTCGACCTGCTGCTGGGCTACACCGGCATCGTCAGCTTCGCGCACACGATGTTCTTCGGGATCGGCGCGTACGGCATCGCGATCGCCTGCACGCGGCTCGGCCCGAACTGGGGTTCGATCGCGCTGGGGCTCGCGCTCGCGCTCGTGCTGTCGCTGCTGCTATCGCTGCTGATCGGCCTGTTCAGCCTGCGCGTGCGGGCGATCTTCTTCGCGATGATCACGCTCGCGGTCGCGTCGGCGTTCCTCGCGCTGGCGTCGCAGCTCTCGTCGGTCACCGGCGGCGAGGACGGGCTGACCTTCAAGGTGCCCGAGGCCTTGCAGCCGGGCACGCAGTATCTCGAGGAGCCCCTGTTCGGCGCGTCGATCGACGGCCGCTTCGCGAGCTACTACCTGCTGTTCGCGGTGGCGGTCGTGCTCGTGCTGGTGATGCTGCGCATCGTCAACTCGCCGTTCGGCCGCGTGCTGCAGGCGATCCGCGAGAACGACTTCCGTGCCGAGGCGATCGGCTACCGCACGGTGGTCTATCGCACGATCGCGAGCGTGCTGTCGGCGCTGTTCGCGACGCTGGCCGGCGCGCTGCTGGCGATCTGGCTGCGCTACAACGGCCCGGACACGACGCTCTCGCTGGAGATCATGCTGGACGTGCTGCTGATCGTCGTGATCGGCGGCATGGGCACGGTCTACGGCGCGGTGATCGGCAGCGTGCTGTTCGTGCTCGCGCAGAGTTACCTGCAGGACCTGATGAAGCTGGGCGCCTCGGCGATCGGCGAGGTGCCGGTGCTGTCCGCGCTGATCTCGCCGGACCGCTGGCTGCTGTGGCTGGGGATCCTGTTCGTGCTGTCGGTCTACTACTTCCCGAGCGGGGTCGTGGGCCGGCTGCGCGTGTTGCGCCGGAGCGGGCCATGAGCCTCACGTCGAACTACCTGCGTTGCGCCGGACGCGAGATCCACTATGTCGAGTGGGGCGCCGAGCATGCCGAGACGGTGATCGCGTGGCACGGCTTGGCGCGTACCTGCCGCGACATGGACGACATCGCCGCCCATCTCGCGAAGACCTACCGCGTGATCTGCCCCGACACGATAGGCCGCGGCCTGAGCCAATGGAGCCCGGAGCCGGAGCGCGAATACTGCCTCGCGTTCTACGAGCAGATCGCGACCTCGCTGGTCGATCAGCTGGGCCTGACGCAGTTCCACTGGCTGGGCACGTCGATGGGCGGCGCGATCGGCACGCGCTGCGCGGCGCGCGGCCTGCGCGGCCGCATCCGCCGCCTGGTGCTGAACGACAACGGCCCCGAGCTCGCCGAAGCGGCGATCAACCGCATCCGCAGCTATGCGGGTGCGCCGGCGGCGTTCGCGACCGTGACCGAGCTCGAGGCCTATTTCCGCACCGTCTACCAGCCGTACGG